>CALELH010000071.1 GCA_937902595.1 uncultured Myxococcales bacterium | reverse complement strand
GGCAACACAACCGAAGACGCGGTCACGGTTCAGGTGCGCACAGGCAATTGCATGCTTCAGGTCTTTCCTCAGCCGAGAGGGGCTGGATGTGATCTAGGGGCTGACGCCGATGATGACCCGAACACTCCGGGGCTCCAGACGACGTTACGCGCTGAGACGAACTGCGATCAGGTCACCTTCACGGTCAACAATCTTCCTTCCCAGCCAGTCGTGGTGGAGAACGGAGAGGCGAGTCTCGCGGTGACTCTTCGAGACGGAGAGAACACGATCACCGTGTCTGTGACCGATGGAATTGTCGATCCAGTCGTCGTCGGTCCTTATCCACTCAACGTCAGCACCGCGGGACCCGCGATTGCTCTCACAGGGTTAAGCGACACCCGACCCAACGTCTTTCTCTTGGAGGACGGTGAGCAGCAGGGAGGTCAGGTCTATTGGACCATGCGGGGAACAGCCAGCGGCATCGCTGCGGGTCAGACCCTCGCCGTGACGACAGAGCCGGCATTGGACGATGCACCGGCTCAGGTTACCGTTGATGAAAACGGCCAGTTCCGTCTTGAGTTAGCCTTGGCGCGAGGCGGCTATTATGCAGGCACTGTGAGCCTGACAGGGACCGACACCTGTGGTGTTGAGGGCACCTCAGCTGCCTACTCCCTGCAGTTGGATGGGGTCGTCCCAGAGGTACGCATAACGGGCCCTGTTGACGGTCAGTTGTTGATCTTCGCACAGGATACCGACCCGCTGCGTGCAGGAGCACAGATCCCAGTCACCGTAGAAGTGACAGACCCCCGACCAGCGAGCGTGGATTATGCGATCACCATCGAGTGCGCAGCTGTCGGCGGAGCACCGACCTTTATCGATCGCGCGCGTCAGGGTGGAGACCCTATAAACCGGTCTGACTTACTTGATGACGACCCATCAAATGACAGCATTATCGTGACCTTCCAGCAGTCTGAAGCTGGAGAGTTTATCTGTCGTGCAGCGCTCGCTGAAGGGTCTAACCCAGTCTTGGCGACTGAGACCGTTTGGAGGGCGTTCTTCGAGCGACCAAACCTAGGTCTTTTGAGCCCAGATCGAGCACCGGCATGTGTAACGACGAACACCGTCGAGCTGATTGGTATTGGCGACAGCCTAGATGGAAATCGACCCGACCTTTCAGTGGTGGTGACGCCCGAAGGCGGCGAGGCGGGTCCCTCCATCGCGCTCGACCCCCTCGGTGGTGAACGATATGGATACACCTTTACTCCACAGACCCTGCCTGACGGGCGCTATACGCTCGCAGTGTCCGGAAGTGTTCTGGGTGAGGTGCCCGTCGAGGTCAGCCCGGAAGAGCTCTCAGTCGTCATTCACCGAACCACGCCATCCGTGGATTTTGTCAGCCCTGGTGCCAATGGCGTCTTTACCGATGTCGAGCCTGCGACACCGGGCACTCAGTCACAGATCACGGTCACCGCTTGTGGTGTTTCCGGACAGATGTTGACGGTCAACTCCGTGCCGCCTCTTCCCGGTTTTCCTCAGATGGTAGAGGTGCCTGAAGGTCAGGCGTGCAGTGAGATCGCTCTTGGCGCCGTGACCGTGCCTCTCGGACCTGTCGTTTTGGATGCCTCGGTGGTTGATCAATGTGGGGCCCTGTCCGAGGCGAGCCTCGTCGCCGCGATCCCTGCTGAGAACACGGAGGCGCGTATTACGTCGCCCACGGCCGGTACAAGCGTGAACATGGCCTTAGACAATGATGAGGCTCGTGAGGGGTGTCAGATACAACTGGACGCCATTGGGCAGGGTCTCGGCGAAGGCGCCGAATTTAACGTGTGCACCAACGTCGCCCAGGGCGCAGCCGCAGCAGGGTGCGCTGGTCGTTCGTCTGCTCTTGACGGTGTATGTCGAATCACAGGAGCGACCCCCAGCGGTTCATTAATAGCGTGCCCGATCAGCCTTCAGCAGGGGTCTCATCAGCTTACGTTTGTCGGTGTGTTCGGTGACCGAGTGGAGTCCGCGCCCGTCGACGTAACCGTCGATTGTCAGGCCCCATCCGTCACGAGCGTATCTATCGTTCAAGATGAGAACGCTGACGGCTGCATCCATAGTCAGGAGCGTGGAAACCGCGCAGACCCAGCGGGCACCGCACGAGTGACTGTGCGGTTGGAGACCGTCGGGATGGAGAATGGACAGACTGTGCGCGTTCGGGCTGAGGGAGGCGCGGTGCTCGCGAGCGGCGTCGTCACCGACAACATCGCGAATGTAGCTGTCGACCTGCTTGATGGTGACCGACGCGTTTACGCTACGGGCACAGACGCAGCGGGCAATGAACTTCCTTCAGAGGGCCCAGGTTTCGTTGACGCGTCCATCCGAATCGACACGGTGGCCCCGACTCCGGCCCTCGTTAACGTGAACGAGGCGGCATGCTTGAACGCTGCGGCCGATGAGGACGGAGCCGCCGAAGATCTACAGTATGGCGTTCAGATAGCCACAGGTCGCGAGGTTGGCGAGCAGATCTCTGCGCGCATGCTCATCGATGGAGTCGTCAACGGCTTGGCCATCGATGAGGCGGACAACCTAAGCTTTCCGCCTGTGACTATGGGCCAAGGCGGTCATGAGATCGCCGTCACGGTGACTGATACCTGTGGCAACGTGGGCAGCGTGAGTGGATTTGATAACGCCAATGGTGTCGCAGATTGGATGAGCCCTCGCTCGGTCTCGGTCATTGTAGACACCATCGCCCCTGGTTTGGAGCTTCAAGGCGTCGCTGAAGGCACAGTCCTCGTCGCTGACGATGACGCTGATAGTGACTCAAGTAACGGGTTTCAGATCGATCTTGCAGCTAATCTAGTCCCCTTCTCTGCCCTCGCGGGAGGCCAGACGATTCAGGTTGAGATCAACGGGGTACCGGCGCCGACGTCGCCTTCACCGCTCACCGTACCTGAGAACGTCGTGGGTGCGCTCCCCGTTCGGGTCACCTTGTCGCCAGGTCCGCAGAACATCAGTCTCGCTGCGACGGACAGCTGTGGTAACTCAGGTCGGTCCCAAGAGGTCTCAGCTCAGCTCGACATCGCGGGTTGTACGAGCCGAATCACTAGCTTTGATGCGAATCCGGCGATCCTGGGGCCTGGCGACGCGGTCGTGAATGGCAACAGCCTCGTGCTCAACATCTCTGGCGCAGTTGACCTACTAGACGCTGCATGTGCGGGCGCCAATGTTCAGCTCATCGTTGATGGAAACCCTGTCGCCGGGTCTAACGTGGGCGCTGATGGTGACGTCACCTTCGCCGATGTGCAGTTGACTGAGGGGAATCACAACCTCAGTTATCGAGTTGGTCCGGTCGCTGGAAACACGATCGAGTCGCCCAATCAGGCAGTGTCTGTTGATCTGTCGACACCAAACGTCGTGATTGTACAGCCGGCGGCGGATGCAATAGTGCTCACGGATTCCAACGCACAGCTGGATGGGCAGCAGGCGGTGGTGCAAGTTGACGTCAGTGAAGCTGCGGTCGTGACCCAGCGGACGGCGACCCTCGAGATTGACGGGGTACAGTTCGGGAGTTCGCTCGACCTAGCGCAAGGCTCGCCCCTGACGGTGACCTTTCCAGATGTGACCCTCGCAGGAGGCGTACGCCTCCTCCGTGTGTGTGTGTCGGATGCAGCGGGCAACTCTAATTGTACGCAATGGGCTGTAAACGCTGACTCTGCTGCGCCTGCGACGCTAGCGGACTTGAGCGCGACTATCGAGAACCGGCGTTCGACAGAGGTGAACCTAAACTTTACTGCGCCGGGGGATGATGGCGCAGAGGGCGAGAGGGTAGAGGCGTATGAGATTCGTAGGTCAGCGACCTCCTTTGTGGATGAGGCTGCCTGGGAGAACGCTGCGGCGACGAGCTTTATTGTATCCGCCGATGTCGCTCCTGGTGAGGCAGCCCAGATCGTTGTGTCCGGTCCCGGCGGTGCCAGTGTGAGCGATGGTCTCGCATTGAACGAACTTCATTTTGTTGCGGTGCGCGCTCTGGATGACGCGGGTCGTAACGGCGGAATTGCTGAGGTTGAGGTCGACCTCCTCCTGACTCAGCGTGTCATCGACTTTGTCCCGACAGCACCACCTTGGACGGATAACCCTGCTTTTAATCGAACCTCCGTTGTCATTGGAGTCAGCGATGTGGACGGGGACGGTCTGGATGATGTGCTCGTGACTCGTGCACAAGGACTAAACGAGACCGTCGCCTCAATTGTGTTTGGTACACAGGATGGCCAGGACGCCGTGACTGTCAATCTGGAGCGGACAGCCAACACTGGAGCTGGTTACTTTGGGGCTGGCGGCGGCGCCATTGGAGACGTCAACGGAGATGGCGCCCCGGACTTCGCGGTGCTCGGGTTCACTGATGACTTCAGCCGTGGAACTGCGTCGATCTACTTTGGCTGCGCCCTGTGCGAACGAGGCACTCTGGGTACTCCAGCTGTTCAGATTACCGCTGACGCAGGACGCTTTCTTGGTGTCATCACGGCGGCAGGTAACTTCAACCAGAGAGCAGGCGACCAAGAGGCCTATGGTGATCTATTCATCGGCGGGTCTATCTCGGCAGCTTCGCAACATCAGACCTCCTACATCATCGCGGGTCGTGATGATTGGCCAGCGGAGATCCAGCTCTCTGATGATCCAGCGGCAGTGCCTGCCGGCGTGACGATCCTAAGAATCCCTGATTCTAAGTCCGGCCAGGCAGCAGCTTCCGTCGGTGACCTAGATGGAGATGGCAGCAGCGATATCGCGTTTAGTGCCGGTAACCCAAACATCGTCTATCTCTTTGATGGGGGCGCGGATCTGCCTGCCATCATCGACTATGACGTCGCCAACCCTGATACGCGGTCCCTCAGCGACCCCTGCAGTGACCCTGATGGTTTTGGTGCCCAAATCGTGGGTGGCGTTAACCTAGATGGAGATGGAGCAGGCCGCCCCGATTTCGCTGTCGGCGATGGTATAAATCGTCGTGTCAGCGTCTTCGACCATACCGCAGCGAACATCGATTGCTTTGGTCGTAGTCGAAGTCTATTTGGAGCGCGTTTTGACCTCGCGGGAGACATCGATGGTGATGGTCTTCAGGACATCATCGTCTCTCACGACGCAGAGAACACTGACGCCTTCATCTTCTACAACGATGGTCAGGGACAATTTGGGGACGGGAATGTCGCGTCGCCTCGTGGGTATCATGTGCTCATCGATGAGAGTGATGTATTGTACCAAGGTGTCGCGGGTGTTGGAGACTTCAATGGAGATGGTCGGGATGACTTCGCCGTGGCGGTTAAGCAGCCAGGTGCGGGGAACCTCCAAGTCATCATTTATTACTAAGTTACTAGGAAGGACGGATCATCATGTCCAAGAAAGAAAAGAAGCAGTCTGCCAAGGCGCCAACCCCTGCTCGCAGGGTTTACGAGGCCCCCGGTTTTCTCAGCTCTCTGGCCTTTGAGCGTCAATCATTGGCTTGTGCGCCGGCGAGTCGTAACGCGAGCCCTGTGTTCCCAGCCAGCTGCAGTATGCAGTCGTAGCTAAGCTGTGCGGCGGGCACTATACCTATGTGGTGGCCAGTTTACGCTAACTGGTGACGTTCCAGATAACCTCTGGAGCGATGAGGTGTGCCCGTTTACCGAGCCACAGAGCTTCTCTTTCTCTCACCGTCTTCATTTGGAGAGATGTTCAGACCCCTCTCTGGTGAAGTCCGATGATTTGAACTTCTCATATCGGCGGCACGACCTCCTCTTTGTCTCTACTCAGGGCGCTTCTTCGCTTTGGTTTGACGGCGGCGTCGCCGCTGTACTCGCTGGCCTCGAGCTGGCCCTTAGCCAGGCAGTCCGCGCCCGTGGTGGTGCGCTTGTCCATGCTTCGGCGGGCATTAGTGAGGGGCATTGTTGGCTCATGCCCGGTCCTAGCGGGACTGGTAAGAGCACCGCGGTTAAGGGCGGTTTCGATGAGGTGCTGAGCGACGAGAGGGTCGCGATCTTGCCATCAGACTCTGGATACAGAGTGTGGTCGACCCCATTCTGGAGTGATGGTCGAGAGTTGGATTTGAGTACAGGTTCAGCACCGCTCGGTACGATCGCTTTCTTGAGAAAGGCAAAGCGTGTCGCTATTTCGGGCGTAGACCAGGCGTCAATGGTGGCGTGGTTGGTTCGTTCTCTCGTTCTGTATGAGAGCGCGCCTGAAGCTCAGGTTCAGGTGTTTGATTTGGCCTGCCGAATCGTCAATTCGGTACGTTGTGTAAAACTAGATTTTCCAAGGGAGGGAATATGGGTGCCATCGGTGAGCAGACCGATTGGTCTGGCTTCCTAAAGTCAGCAATTGCTGCGGTGATCCCTCTGAATATGCATTGGGATCTTACCTACCGCTGTGATCACAAGTGCGTACATTGCTATCTGACAGATCGTCAACGCAAGGAGCTCAGCCTTGAAGAAGCGGTGGGGATTCTAGATCAGCTCGTTGATGCGGGTACCTTGTCGATCCTATTTAGTGGCGGCGATCTCTTTCTGCGTCCTGACGCGCTAGACATCTTGCGGGCCGCGAGGGATCGAAACTTCGATGTCAGAATCAACACGCATGGAAACTTCATCACCGAAGAGGTCGCTGACGCCTTAGCGGAGATGCGGGTCGCGCGCGTGAGCATCTCCATCTACTCGGAGAACCCAGAGGTTCATGAGTCGGTAACCCTGATCGAGGGGAGTCACGCGAAAAGCATAGCGGGTGCCCGTCGGCTGGTTGAACGTGGAATCAATGTCGTCTTTAAGACGCCTGTGATGGTTCAAAATCGATCCTGCTATCAAACTGTGGGTCCTCTCTCCGAGTCGCTCGGTGCGACGTGGGAAATGGACGCTCATATTGTTCCGGATGATCAGAGTGATTTCGGGCTGTGTTCTATTGGCGTGCACTCGAGCGAGCGGGTCCTCGCCATGATCGGGGAGATGCTCAAGAAAAATGAGACGATGCCTCACTGGTATGAGTTTGGCGACGCGCCGCCCACCGCTCGCACCTGCTCTGCTGGCACAGCGATGGGCTACATCTCGCCTGACGGGTTCCTCTATCCCTGTTTGAATTGGCGCGATCCGATGGGCGACTTAAGACAGCACTCTTTCAAGACTCTCTGGAAAGAGAGCGAGGCTGCTCAGCGGCAGCGCAAAATTACTCGTGCGGACTACCTGACGGACTGTGATGGGTGTGGGTTTAACGGAAAGTGTCACTATTGTCCGGGGATTTCTCACGCGGAGCATGGTCAGGCGGGTCGGCGTAGTGAGTATGTGTGTGAGCGTACTCACCTAACGATGTCCGCCTTCGAGCACGCTAAGCATCTCAGCGATACCGACCAGGTCCTACCAACCCCCGGTTCATCTGAGGCGGAGGCGCTTCTAGAGCGCTCAACATTTGCCGATCGACAGTGGTCAGCGAGACAGGCGGGCGTAAGTCGACCGTCGGATCGTATTCGTCCGTCGCTCGTCCAGATCGGAGAGCCGAAGCTATGACCCAGGCCGCACTCAATTCAATGGCTTACGAGCTTCTTGAGCGCGGAGAAGGGCTTCGCTTTACGGCGAGGGGCCATTCTATGTGGCCCTACATCCTAGATGGCGATGTGGTGGAGATTAGGCCCAGGGAGTCAGCCTTGCACGTAGGCGAGGTCGTCTTTGTGCCCAACCAGGAATTTGGCCAACTCCATCGGGTCGTCGACATTGACGATTGCGGCCGAGCCTTGGTGCGTGGAGACGCTCTGCCAGCCCCAGATGGTTGGTTTGATCCAAACAAGATCATGGGAGTTCTGGGTGAAGTGAGCAGGAAAGGTCAGGCGGTTCATGTCAGAAGGGGCCGGAACGCGGTCCGTATTGCGCGCATATTGAGCACCTTCCGCCGATTTGTTCACGGTATTCGTCACCGCTGACTTGGCAGTTCAGCCGCTTTGGGTCACCATTGCCCTATGTCAAATTCACTCGTCATTAATTGTAACCCTCATGAGACCCGTATTGGGGTGATCGAAGATGGTCAGGTTGTGGAGCTCATGATTGAGCGACGCAAGGAATCTGGCGTCTTGGGAAACATCTATAAAGGCAAGGTCACTCGGGTGCTACCTGGGATGCAGGCGGCGTTTGTAGATATAGGGCTCGAGCGCGCGGCTTTTCTTTATGTGGCCGACGTAGCGGACGCTGGTCGCTCAACTGAGATGTCGAACACGATGTC
>CALELH010000070.1 GCA_937902595.1 uncultured Myxococcales bacterium | reverse complement strand
GGTGGGCGCTTGGAGATCGCGAGCCACTCTGAGAGGCTAAGCAAGAGTAAGTGCCGTACTCAGACCAAGGCGCCGCTGCGCTGCTCTACCTGCCACAACCCTCACGCTAAGACCACGACCCAGGTCCCAGCGGTCTGCGCCAGCTGCCACCAGGACAAGCCCTGCCTCGATCCAATCGGTAAGGAGCCGGGGGTAGACTGCGTGGAATGCCACATGCGAAAGGGCGGGGTCAGTGATGTCCCCCATGTCACCTTTACTGACCACCGAATCTCTCGGCGAGCGACCCGCCTGCGCCCTGGGCATGAGGCCACTCAGGCACAGAGGCTTAAGCACGTACTCAAGGAGATATCCACTCCAAAACCCGGGGACGACCGGGCCTCCCTGCGGTTGGCGCATGCAGATGTGTTGCACTCGCTGATTGGGGCCGGTGATCGCCTACGCCTCCCCGCTGCCTACGAGCGCCTCAGGCATGCCGTCAAGTCCCACCCCGACGCCATGGAAGCGTACGAGACACTGGGCAAGGCCGCGCTAGAGCTCCGCCAACCGAAGCAAGCCCTCGAGGCGTTCCAACACCTGCAGTCCAAGGCCCCGAAGCGATTGACGTTCAGGGTCCCCTTCGGGCAGTTGCTACTCGACCTGGGCCAGCCTAAGGCCGCCTTGGATGTCCTCAGGCCCGTCGTGAGCGCGATCCCGGAACATGGTCTAGCCTGGGGTCTGATGGGTGTTGGCCACTCAACCCTCGGGGACTTCCTAGAAGCGAACCGCGCACTCCAGCGGGCCGCGCAGCTTATGCCAGACGACTCGACTGTCCAGTTTAGTCTAGGAATGACCGCGCTCAATCAAGGCCAACCAAAGAGCGCCTTCACCTTTTGGTCCCGAGCGGTGGCCCTCGATCCTCTCAACGTGCAGGCAGGCGTTGAGCGGGCACGTTATCTCAGATTCAACGGGCAACCGGGACGCGCGAAGACCGCGCTGCAGACTCTAGTAAGATTCCAGCCCCACGGTCCGCAAATAAACCTAGAGCTTGCCCGCATCGCGGCCGCGGAAGGTCGAACGGAGGACGCGTTGCGCTACTATTCTCACGAGAGTCGTTACTACCCGAAGCTCCCTGATGCCTACATCGAGAGAGCCCAGCTCAGTATGCGTCTGAACGATCGAAACGAGGCGCGGTCGGCGTTAGAGTCGGGCCGTAAAGCGATCCCGGGCTTCCCCCATTGGGACAGAATCGAGGCGGACCTCTTAGGCCCCAAGACGCCCACCCCGCCTACGCCGGTCACAAAATAGGCCCTCGCCCCTAATCCTCAGCTCGCTTAATGTTGTAGACCCCCCGCGCCTCGGCGATGGGCTGGCCCCCTGCTTCCTGGAAGACGGTCATGGTAGCGACGCCAACCCTGTTACCGATCCGCATCACCTTGGCCTGACAGAGTACATCAGCCACGGCCCCTGGCCGCAGATAGTCAACTCGGAGGTCGATGGTAGACACCGTGTCACCATCGCCAAGGGTCGACCACACCGCGAGACCGCCGGCGGCATCAGCGAGGGCCGAAGCCACTCCACCGTGTAACGCCGGGCGACGAAAATCACCGACTAGCTCTGGTTTATACGGGATCCGGAGCGTCGTCTCCCCTTCCTCGAGCAGGTCTACTTTAACGCCAAGGAATCGATTAAACGGGATGCCTGTCTCAAACGCCTCGATCAACCAAGAAAGATCCATGTCCCAGCTCCCCACATGGGCGCGCGCCCATGACGTCTATCGGACTACAGCCCCGGCTTCGCTGTCACCGCCTACGGGCACAAGTTTGCCCTCCCGATCTTCCGCCATAAGGAGCATGCCCTGACTCTCAAGGCCGAACAGTTTCCGCGGCGCGAGATTAGCGACAACCACGACCTTCTTCCCGAGGAGTTCTTCTGGACTAAGGTGCTCTGCGACCCCGGCCAAAATCTGACGGGTCTCCATGCCTAGATCTACCTCGGTGCGAATCAGCTTCTTACTCTTGGGCACCGCCTCGGCGACGGTGACAACGCCGACTCGTAGATCGATCTTGGTAAAATCCTGAAACTCTATCTCATCACTGAGTGGCGTGTACTCTGAGTCTTCCACAGGCTTAGCTCCTATTTCGCTTCGCGCGACCAGCTCGTCAACCCGTGCCTGGATCATCTCGTCGGGTATCTTCGTAAACAATATCTCAGCCTCACCTAGGGCGTGCCCGCTCTCCAAGAGAGGTCGCCCAAGCTCCGACCACAGGACCCCTTCGCCGGCGGACCCTGGGGTGCTGCCACGCACACCATCCAACCTCAACATGGCCCGCAGACGGCC
>CALELH010000069.1 GCA_937902595.1 uncultured Myxococcales bacterium | reverse complement strand
GGGTGAGCCTTAGGTTTTCTGCCTCGGTCTTGGTCCCAGGTAAGGGAGCTAAGGACCCATCTCCGTCGATGTGGTTGGCCGCGCTCTCCGTCGGACTCGCCGAGTTCATTTCAAAGTCAGGATCAGCGAATATGACTGGAGCACCTTTAGAGAGTTGGCCCGGCTTGCGCAGTAGGTCTCGCGCCCCGTTGACTCTCTGAACCCTTAATCTGGTCGTCAACGGCGCACCGTTCGCACTCGCGAGCGCTGAGAATGGAATGAGGTTTAGGAGTCCATCGGGAGCGACATATAGATGATCGCTGACGCTAAGCTCGGTTTCGAAGGGGCCGAGCAGCCGTGAGTAAAGCGCCTGAGCAGAACGCTTACTGGAGTAATCTTTTCTAAGAATGCCTCGTCGAAGGTCTTGGACCAACTTGTGTATAGCTGCTCCATCTCCGATATCGACGACCCTCGGCTCATGACCTTTCCGTATCGCCAGGGCGGCGTAACGCATAGGACCCCACGCTGTCGGCGGCGGCTCCTTGGGGTTGTAGGGTTCGTACACGATCCAGTCGAGGAGGAGAGCACTGGGCTTCAAGGCGGCTTGTATGGTGCTCAAGTCATATTGATGAGCCACGCTGACATCCGTCGCTCGTGATCTGCGGTCTCCGATCTGATCGACCTGTTGCTCAAGTTCTTTGAGCGGTTGGGACGGAACCTTATCTATCCTGTGATACGCCCGGCTCAACGCAGTCTGCGCTTGTCGCAACGCGTCTAGATCTTGCTTAGCTTTGGGCGTCTGGTCGTGGAAGGCTGCACTCAATCTTTGGTTCTCTCTGGTGGAGCGCGCTTTTCGATGTAGAAATGTCATGACCGCTAGACCCAGCGCGTTGGGCGCGTTGGGCGCGGCGATGGCCATGGATAAGTTTAGGCTGGTACCTAAGTTAAACCGTCTTAGGAACGTGTCGCGAGCGGCGAAGGAGCCGAGGCGAACATTTTCACGCAGATACCTGTCCTCGATGAGCGCGACCTCGTGAGCCTTCTTCAACGCGTCTTCAACCCGGCCGGCTCTCCAGGCTATGGCGCTCAGATGCCGGAGCGCGGTGGCAGCTTTATAACTGCCTGGGGACTCCTGAGTGAGTAAGCGGTGAGCTTCGCTCAGTGGGGCCAGGGCCTCCTCATAGCGCCCTAGGTTTTCGTATGCAGCGCCGAGATTATTCAACCGGAGCGCGATCCGAGGATGGGACGAACTGTAGTGCTTTCGATCGATCTCTAGGGCTTGCTCGTACAGCTTGAGGGCCCCCACAAGATCCCCGCGCTTCTCTTGCAGCAGGGCTAACCCGTCGAGGCTGGTCGCGACGTTGGGATGATTCGGGCCCAGCAGACGTCGTTTCTGCTCCAGGGCCCTGCGGGCATATCGGTCAGCCTTGGTGAGGTCTCCGAGTTGAGTAAACATGAGGGCCAGATCTCCGACGATAGTCGCGACCTTTGGGTGGTCTGCACCGAGGCTGTCTTGCCTGATCTTTAACGCTCTCTCTAAGGACTCCACCGCCCGTGGCAAGTTGCCCTTATGCATGTAGACCTCGGCCAAGCTATGACTCACCGTAGCTACATTTCTGTGGTTGGGTCCGTAGGACGACTCGAAGAGCGTGAGGGCCTCCGTATAGTGTCGCTCTGCTTCGCCATGCGCGCCGCTCTTCAGTAGCGGTAAAGCGAGATTGTTAAGCGCGACAGCCAGTCTCTTAGCGTTCTTCGGCCAGTGGGTTTGGCAGAGATGGAGCGCCTCGCGGTACAGAGCGATGGCTGCAGCAGATTCACCCGACCGCTCCAAGTTGGAGCCAGCCGCATACAGTGCACGAACGACTGAGTATCCATTTGGATTCAGGGCTTTGTAGATGCTCAGCGCTTCATCCAAACGTGACCGGGCCTGCGTCAGGTTGCCCGTCTTGCTCAAAATGCGTCCAAGCTCAAAGAGGGTTTTCGCTCGGTGCGTAGATGGATTGGGATCCAATTGGCGGAGTTTTTTTGCGGCCTCATCGAGGTGGTCGATAGCCTGCTTATGGTTGCCAGTCGCTGTCAGAGATTGAGCTAACTTTAGGCTAATCTTGGCTTCGAGGTCAGAGCCTGCCGGTGCTATACCGCGTTGCTGATTTAGGGTCTTTGAGAGGATCCCAATGGCCATCACGTAGTCTCTTCGATATCGCGCAATGTCTCCGAAAGTGTACTGAGCGAGGAGGACTTCGGGGGCCGCTGGACCTAAGGATTTGATCCCCGAAAGGAACGCTTGATTGAAGGTACTGTATGAGTCTTCGAACCGACGGAGATAGCCAAGACTCGCGCCCTCTCGCCAGGAAGCAGCGAAGCGATGGATGACCTGGTCTCCTGGGCTAGATGCCGCGCATGCCTTAAGCGCTTGGGCTACCTCAAGCGCCCGCTGATTTTGACCCTCTTCATCCAGCTGGGCCCACTGTGCGATGAGGGGCTCG
>CALELH010000068.1 GCA_937902595.1 uncultured Myxococcales bacterium | reverse complement strand
GCGCTGGCGGCGGCGGAGGCATGATCTTCGACCCACCAGGCAGCACCTTGCCCCCTGATGTCGCTGCTTGCGAGCGCGGTTGTCTCCAGGTCTTGTACTGCGCTGCCGGCAAAGAGTGCGCTGCGGCCGTGTCCGCGAGCTTGATCAACCGCTGCAGGAGCGCCTGCGCCGATGAGGCTCAGCGTAACAACTTTATCCCACTGGAGAACCAGGCATGCCCAGGCGCCGGGACGAGCGCCCTGGACGCGCTCGGCTTAACGGGCACCTGTGTTGGCAGAGCCGACGCCTGTGAGACCGCGATGATGCCATGCATGAGCGGCGAAGACTGCCAGGGTGGTGCGTGCCAGCCATTCGTCTGCACCCCTGATATGAACGAGCCCAACGGGTCAGAGGCGGCGACGCCCATCGATCTCGGTGGTGAAGATGCCGTCGTCTTGGGGATGAGCCTCTGCTCGGCCATGGGGGCCGAAGGAGAGATGGTTGGAGACGAGGACTGGTACCAGATTCGGGTCCCTGCGGGCGCGGCGACTATCGTTGAGCTTGGGTTTAAGACTCGAATCGGTGACGTGGATCTGAAGGCGTTTCTTCCCAACGCCCTCGAGTCGCCGATGCATTCGGCCGTGAGCGGCTCTGACAATGAGCGGATGGTGATCGCCCCTGCAGATGTAGAGCGCACCGTCTTGCTTCAGGTCTATACCTTCATGGGGGCGCAGAATAATTATGACCTCTATGTCACTCATGACGTGCCTCTACAGACCTGCGGCCTTGGCTCTGCGATGTGCGACGACGGCTTCGCTTGTGTGGACCGGGTCTGTGAGCGTCTTCCGCCGTGCGCGAGCGACGAGGACTGTGATTTTAACCGACTCTGCGAGGTCGCGACGGGCATCTGCCGAAGTTGCCTAGGGGACGCGGACTGCGGCGAGAATCGCGTCTGTGAGGACTTCAGGTGTACTGAATGCCGACAGAGCGCCGACTGCGAAGAGGGCGTGTGCTCCGAAGGTAGCTGTGTCGCTTGCATCGCTGACCAGGACTGCGCAGAGGGCACCTGTGTCGATAACACGTGTCGCTCAGCGGCGTGCGATGACCCCTACGAGCCGAACGACTCCGAGGACCTCGGCGCCGCGCTACCTGCTGGTCAGGACACCAATGGGGCCTACCACTGCGGTGACGATGACTTCTATCGCTTCAACGTACCTGCAGGTCAGTCGGCGTATATCTCACTGTTATTCGTCGACGAGGAGGGAGATCTCGACCTCGCGATCACGAAGGATGGTGAGGCGGTCACCCGATCTGTCGGCACCAGCGACAACGAGTATGTCGGTATCCCCGCCGGTGACGGAGGCAATTATACGGCCAGAGTGTACAAGTTTGGTGCTGACAGCCAGGCGTACTCTCTGAGAGTGGATCTGAATCCGGCGTTCGCTGTCTGCATTATGGACGAGGACTGCGGCGAGGGCTTGGAGTGCGACTCAGCGACGGCGAAGTGCGTCGAAGAGGGCGCGTGCATGGCCAATCGTGACTGTGGCCCTGAGGCTCCGCTCTGTAATCCAAACACTGGTTTTTGTGAGGGCTGCCAGCCCGACCAATTCGAGCCGAATGACGATCTGATGACGCCTATCGATGTCAATCAGGTCCCGGCAGGAGCGATGCTCAACACATGTGGCGGGCCTGACTTCTTCGAGGTCAACGTTCCCGCAGGCGCCACCTTGGTGGTCGACGTCCTGTTCAGTCACGAGCAGGGCGACATCGACGTGAGGGTGTTTGACGGCATGGGTGGACAGGCCGCAAATGGCGTGTCTACGACGGATAACGAGAACGTGGAGTTCTTGGCGCAGATGGGTGGTAAGTACACCGTAGAGGTCTTTGGCTTCCGTGATGTCTACAACACCTACAGCCTCTCAGTCTCGACGCGCTGACCGCTCAGCCCTAGGTGACTTGGCCCACTTCCCATGCTTGAGAAGTGACAAGTGCCTAGGGCGTTCAGTATGCTGTCTACAGTGTTCGTATTTCGAACCACTGGGGGGACAGTATGCAATTCCAATGGTCGCCAACCTTTCCGCGTTGGCCTGACGAATCCTGGGCTAACTCTGCGCTTGAGACCCTCGCGCTGAAGTACGACACCGTGGAGCGACACGGGTGGTATGACAACCTAGACCTGACCGTCGAACAGGTCCTTGGAGACCTCAGCGAAGGGGAGACCGTCGTTGATTATTCAGGAGGCACAGGGATCCTCGCCCAGCGCCTCTTAGAGCGCGACCCCAGCCGCCAATATGGCGTCGTCATCGCGGACTCTTCACCCAAATTCCTGAGGCTCGCTCTCGAGAAGTTTCGCGAGGAGCCACGGTTAGCCTTCCGACTAATTCGCTATCTGCGGGAGGAACGGAGGCTACAGAGCTTGGACGAGGTCCTTGACCTTGACGGGCTCGGTGGGCCTGTGGACGGCCTGATCTCAACCAACGCAATTCACCTCTACTACGGTCTAGTCGACACGCTGTCATCGTGGCGTCGTGTGATGCGACCCGGAGGCCGCGTCTATATCCAATCCGGTAATATTCGTAATCCTGAGGCCGCCGACGGCACCTGGATCATCGATGAGACCGTCGAGCATATCCATCGCGCCGCCGTGGAGATGGTGCGTGAGGATGACGCCTACGCGGATCTGCGAAGCGTATTGAATGACGAAGAATATATGGGCGCCCACGACCGACTCCGCGGGAAGTACTTCCTGCCCGTTCGGCCGCTGTCGACCTATACGGACGCGCTCTCCCAGGCGAATCTAGAGATCGTGGACGTCACATGTCGCTCGATCCCTGCGCGGGTCGACGAGTGGAACTCCTTTCTCTCGGTCTATCATGAGGGAGTCTTAGGCTGGGTCGGTGGCGCAGAGAAGATCACTGGAGAGTCAGCAAACCCAGAGGTCGTCGAGAGACGTAAGATGCTGATTCGTGACGCGATGAACCGCGTCTTCGATGGCGCCGAGGTCTTCGCCGCCAATTGGACGTACATTCGAGCGCGGCGCTCGGAATAGACCCCGTGTCCATTCTTCGTGATGTGACGAGAGCCCTAGATTACCCCTACGAGCCTCTGACGGTCAGCGTGACCCTCCACGATGGGGAACCAACGCCATTCTTAATCGAGCAGGTAGAAGGGCGACACCCGGTGCTCGCCATCGGCTCCAATCGAGCGCTGACTCAACTGAGGAGGAAGTTCCCTGAGGGAGACTGCCTCCCCGTTGAGCAGGCCCAACTCAAGGACTATGACGTCGTCTATGGTGCTCGTGTGAGTGGCTACGGAGCCATCCCTGCGACCCTGATCTCTAGCCCTGGGACCATCGTTGATGTCGCGGTCACGTGGTTGACCGATGTGCAGCGAGACATAATGGACCTCAGCGAAGGGCTGGGTCAGGGCTATTACTGGTTCGAGATCCCGCAAGACCGGCTCCTCGGCTATGGAGGACGGAAGCTCAACGCGGTCGGTGGATACGTGGCCGCTCGAGGTGTCTGGGCCACGGGTGTTGGACCGGTGGCGCTCACAGGTGTGAGGGCGGTTGGTCGACGATTTACAGCCTGGGATTCTAGAGAGGCGCTGCGCGCTCTAAGGAGTCAGTTCTGCCCCAACGATGAGTTTGATGTCTTCGTCGAGCGGCTCGTGAATGATCTAGACTTCAGGGTCGACATCCGCCGGCGCATGGGGGTCTTGGCCCTTCGTGGTTCGGAGGTCCCGGATGGCACTCCGACTCGTTGAACAGAGAAAAAGCCCTTTAGCCGGCGGGATATACGCCGATGTTCAGGTATATGACCGATCTACAGCCCATTGAAGTTCACAAGTTTGGCGGCACCAGCGTAGGTGATGTCGATCGCATCCGAGCTGTAGTCGACCTCGTACATTCCTCCGAAGGCGATGGAGCGGCGGTCGTCGTCGTCTCGGCGATGGCGGGGGTGACCGACACGCTGGTTCAACTCTTCGAAGATGTCGAGGAAGGCGAGGCAACAGAGGCGGCTATCGAGGGACTTAAAGAGGCGCACCGATCCGTAGCGCTGGCCCTTGGTCTAGACGACTCAGAGGCGGGCGCCCTCTTCGCTGAGATTGACGGGGTCTGCGATAGACTGCGGGAGAACATCGGCCTCTATTCGAGTGGAGGCCGATCAAGCGCTCATTGCCGTGACGAACTCTTGGCGTGTGGGGAGCGGTTGTCAACGCGCCTGGTGGCGGCGTGCTTTCGCTCCCAGGGCGTCGAGGCGCGAGCTATGGACGCCAGCGCCTTCTTGCTGACCGACGGTCGTCATGGAGACGCGTCCCCGGTGCCGGAGACCTATCGCGGTTTGCATCAGGCCCTCTTACCGCTCATCCACGCCGGCACGATCCCTGTGGTCACCGGCTTCTGTGGCCACGCTAAGGGCGGGGAGACGACCACCCTGGGCCGAGGTGGATCAGATCTGAGCGCGAGTATTATTGGCGCCGCTCTATCTGCCCGATCCGTGAGTCTCTGGTCTGATGTTCCTGGGGTCTTGAGCGCCGATCCCCGCCTCGTGGATAGCGCGCGCCCCTTGGCTCATCTCAACTATAGAGAGGCCGCTGAGATGTCGTTCTTCGGAGCGAAGGTCTTGCATCCACGTACCATGGCTCCGGTCGCCGACCGGGGGATCCCCGTTCGATGCCGCAGCACTCTCCAGCCTGAGGCGCCAGGAACTTGGATCGATGGCCGCGCTCCGGAAGGCGACGCGCCCGTCAAGGCGTGCACCGTCGTTGAAGGCCAACGTATCGTCACCATCGAAGGGCGCGGGATGCCTGGGGTGCCCGGTGTCGCCGCCGCGGTCTTCGCGGCCTTGGCTGATCATCAGGTCAGCGTGCGGATGATCTGCCA
Source organism: uncultured Myxococcales bacterium (assembly GCA_937902595.1). GTDB lineage: Bacteria > Myxococcota_A > Bradymonadia > UBA7976 > UBA1532 > UBA1532. The sequence continues at coordinate 5,259 of CALELH010000068.1, read as the reverse complement.
GGCCAGCTCAGAGGTCTCCATCTCACTGGTGGTCTCTACACAAGATGCCCTCCGCGCCGAAGAGGCTCTTGGTGGGTTCGTGCGGTCGGATCCTGCTCATCGTGATTTTGGGATTGAGGGGATCTCCATTGGGGAGCCCGTGAGCGTGGTCGCCATCGTCGGGGAGGGGATGTGCTCCAGCGTTGGTGTCGCCGCCAGGCTATGCTCGGCCCTGAGCGGAGAAGGGATCAACATTAAGGCCATCGCTCAAGGAGCCTCCGAGATGAGCATCTCCGTCGCGGTGGCCGCGGACCATGGCCATCGAGCCCTCCAGACCGTACATCGTGAGTTTGGTCTCGATCGTATCGAGACCGGCGAGGAGGACCGAACGTGCCTAGATTTGGTCTTGCTCGGAGTCGGGCAGATTGGGAGGCGACTCATCGAGCTGGTTCAATCACGACGCAGCGAGGTGACTGAGCGTTTCGGAGTCACTCCACGGTTTGTCGAGCTTGTGGATCGGAGCGGCTTTGTACTCAGGCCGCTGGGGTTGACCGACGATGAGCTCACGGCGGCGACCTTTTTGAAGAGCCGTGGTGGGCGTTTAGATAGTCTGGGGAATGGGCATCAGGCTCCCGTTGAAGAGGCGGTCTCTTCCGCCCTCTCGTTCCGCCTACAGAACCCTATCGTCATCGACGTCACTGACCGGGCGGAGAACGCCTCGGCCCTCGTCTCCGCTCTGCGCTCCGGCGCGGACGTCGTCACTGCGAATAAGGGGCCGCTGGCGATGGACTTGGCGTCCTTTAGGGAGTTGACCATGCCTGGGAATCAGGCGCTCATTCGCGCGGAGGCGACGGTGGGCGCGGGGCTCCCTGTTTTGGACACCTTGGATATCCTGCGGTCCGCGGGTGATGTGGTCTCGCGAATCGAAGGTTGCTTCTCGGGCACTCTCGGCTTTGTGTGCGACCGCCTCGGCGCGGGGCAGCCCTTCTCCGATGCTGTTATGGAGGCTCGAGAGATCGGCTATACCGAGCCTGACCCCGCCGTTGATCTGAGCGGTCTAGATGTCGCTCGCAAGGCGATCATCCTCGCTCGGTTCGCCGGATGGGACCATGGCAGAGCGGAGGCGAGAGTGAGCGGGCTCATTCCAGATGAGTGGGCAGGGCTAGAGATCGGTGATCTCCGTCAGCGGCTCTCTTCCCTCGACGAACCTTTTCGCGAGCGAGTCGCTCAGGCCGACGCACGTGGCGAGAAGCTTCGATATGTCGCGTGTATCGACCAGAGCGGCATCGAGGTGTCGCTGCGCGCCGTACCCGAGTCTCATCCAACCGCCGGCCTCAGTGGCACGGACAATATGGTTGTGTTCACCACAGCTCGTTACGACACGCACCCCCTCGTGATTCGCGGGCCGGGCGCCGGCGCAGAGGTGACGGCGATGGGCGTCTATGCTGACATCTTGAGGATCGCCGCAGAGCGAGGTCGCCGCCGTGGTCGATGAAGTACGGGCCTTTGGGCCAGCGACCGTCGCAAATCTTGGCGCAGGTTTTGATATCTTAGGTCTGTCTGTGGAGGGGCTAGGCGACGTGGTTACCGCCTCTCGTACGGAGACGCAGGGCGTCGCACCGATCGAAATCCTTGAGACGACGGCGCCTCTGCCGAGGGATCCTGAGAAGAACGTAGCGGGGGTCGCGGCGAACGAGGTCCTGCGCCGAGGCCAAGCAGGGTTCGGGGTTCGTTTACGTTTGCATAAGGGGCTCGGGGTGGGGACTGGACTCGGAAGCTCTGCCGCCAGCGCAGCAGCGGCCGCCGTTGCGGTCAACGCGCTCCTGGAGACCCCTCTGTCCAAGCTTGACTTAGTCAACGCCTGCGTTGAAGCCGAGGCGGTCGCGTCGGGGCGCCACGCGGACAATGTGGCAGCAGCCGTCATGGGGGGCCTCGTGTTCGTTCAGCGGCTAGCGCCCTTGATGGTGACGTCTCTCCCGGTCCCAGATGGGGTGTATATCGCGTTGGCCAGCCCCCAGATCGTAGTAGAGACCCGCGCAGCCCGCGCGGTGCTGCCCACGGAGGTCCCTCGCGACGTAGCGGTGACTCAGATGGGACGCCTCGGAGCCTTCGTCGCTGCATGTTATAGCGGTGATCTGCAGCGATTCGCGGACACCATGATCGATGAGTTAGCAGCCAGTCATCGTTACCCACTCATCCCGGGCGCTCAGGGTGCCGTTGAATGGGCGCGGCGCAGCGGCGCCCTCGGGGCGTCTCTGGCGGGTTCAGGCCCAACGGTCTTCGCACTCTGCGAAGGGCGCGCGAAGGCGGAGGAGGTGGCCGCAGGCCTGGTGTCTGAGTTTGCCGACGCGGGGGTTGAGTGTACCCTACACATCTCAAGGATTGGCGCGGGAGGAGCACGGACACTATGAGCGGCCTACCTTGGGAGCTTGTCTGCGCAGAGTGCAGCTCAGTTTATGCTGGTGATGCCTTCAGGTATCGATGCGACTGTGGAGGCACCTTGGACGTGCAGCACGCCGTGACGACCTCGGTCAGCGATGAATTGTTCGATGACAGACTACGGAGCAAGGCGCCGCTGGACAGGTCTGGGGTTTGGCGGTTTCGAGAGCTGGTGCTGCCTCTTTCGGAACGCTACGTGTGTACTCGCGGAGAAGGGAACACGCCACTCTACTGGTCTGATCGGGTGGCTCGATACGTCGGGCTAAACCAACTGGGTCTCAAGCATGAAGGTGAGAACCCTACGGGGTCATTCAAAGACCGCGGTATGACCACCGGGATGAGCATGGCGCGCTATTTCGGTGCGGAGAAGGTCGCCGTCGCGTCCACGGGCAACACAAGCGCCTCCGCTGCCGCGTACGCGGCTATGGCGGGTCTTGAGTCCATCGTGTTCATCCCTGACGGTCAGATCGCCTACGGAAAGCTCGGTCAGGCTCTGGCCTACGGAGCGCGTACTGTACAGATCGCAGGCGATTTTGACGACGCAATGCGCCTCGTCGAGCGGATGTGTAATGAAGACGGTATCTACCTCCTAAACTCAGTGAACCCCTTCCGTATCGAAGGTCAGAAGGCCATCGGGTTTGAGCTCCTACAGGATCTAGATTGGACCGTACCGGATTGGATCGTCCTGCCTGGGGGTAACCTGGGCAATAACACCGCCCTGACCAAGGGCATGCTTGAGCTGAAGGCGCGGGGCATCATCTCTAAGCTCCCTCGGGTCGCGGTGATCCAGGCCTCAGGGGCGAATCCACTTCACCGCGCCTGGCATGGTGACGGTGTCCTTAGACCCGTCAAGGCTGACACCATCGCGACGGCCATAAAGATTGGCGCGCCGGTGTCCTTTACGAAGAGCGTGAGAGGGTTGAGAGCGCTCGGGGGCGTGGTCGAACAGGTCACAGATACAGAGATCCTAGAGGCGAAGGCCGTCGTCGACGCGGCCGGTATCGGCGCAGAGCCGGCGTCCTGTGCGACCGTGGCCGGGGTGCGAAAGCTCGTGGCCGCGGGTACCATCCCACCGGACGCTCTGGTCTGTGGGGTCCTGACTGGACATGTGCTTAAGGATCCGGGCGTTGTCGTGGATTATCACACAGGGAAACACCCGGGAACGCGAGCGAACCCCCCGGTGAGGGTCGCCGCGAATCTGGACGCGATTCGAACGGTATTGTCGAAGCATCCTTAATCGGGCACGGTGGGGGCCGCGTTTGATACGAGGCTGCTCAATGAAACAGAAACACTTTATCGATAGTCACAAAGGGGTCACCCCCATCGTCGTACTGGCGATGATGTACTGGTACAACCAGTGGGAAAACGTGACGGCGTGGGCCTATCTGGCGACCCATGGGACCTATGGCGTCCTCTGGGTGCTCAAGAGCCAGACCTTCGGTGACAAGCAGTGGGAGCAGCCCTGCAGTGTCGGGTACGCTGCGGTCATCTGGGGGAGCCTGAGCCTCTATTGGATCGCCCCCTGGTTAATCACGTCCCAGAGCATCCAGGCGCCGGGTTGGGTCCTTGGATTGTGTTGCACGACCTTCGGTCTAGGCGTGTTCTTTCACTTCGTCTCCGATATGCAGAAGCACGTCACCTTGTCCTTGAAGAAGGGCTTGCTCACGGACGGTCTGTGGTCTCGGAGTCGAAACCCAAACTACTTCGGAGAGCTGTTAATCTACGCAGGCTTTAGTGGGCTCGCGATGCACTGGGCTCCGTTTTTGGCCCTCGGTCTCTTCGTCTGCGCGGTCTGGATACCGAACATGCTGAAGAAGGATCGCTCTCTGTCTAGATACCCAGAGTTCGAGGCCTATAAGGCCCGCAGCGGTTTGATGTTCCCTAGGCTCTTGCCCTAGCTTCTGGTGGACAACCCGTAGAGCTCAGCCGGTGGCGTCCTGGCTCGCGCGCATCTCCGTGACGATGGACCGCGTCTTCTTGTACATCCAGCGCAATAAGCCCAAGAAGAACAGGATCAGACCGACCCCAAGGATGGGGCTCTCATTAATCCAAGTCACTCCACCCAGAAAGAGCGGGGCGTCGTAGAGACCATGGACGATCACAGGGACCATTAAGGCGGCGAGATAGCCCCCGGGTGCTTTGTTGAAGTGTGCCCGCGCGTAGTAGTACCCCATGATGGCTCCGAAGCTGGCGTGCGCCGGCATCGCAGTGAACGCCCGCATGACCGCGACCCCAATTCCTCCATCGGACACGTACATGATGTTCTCGAGGGTGGCGAAACCTAGGGACGCCACGGCGCCGTAGACCACCGCGTCCATAGGCTCATCGAACGCTGACTGCTGGGCACAGTAGCGGTGCAAAACCAGAAACTTAAATCCCTCTTCACAGAGACCGGCCACCAGGAAAGAGGTGATCAACGCTTGGGTCGCCGGGCCGCCGATATCCGCCAGTGATGCTTGCACTGCGAGCTCAGCGATCACCACGGGAACCACGATGGCGACGCCCCAAAAGAAGGTCTTCACCAGGACACCCGTCGGCTCGGGGAACCGATCGCTCTTGATGAAGTATCTGAGCAAGAAAATCGCGGGTAAGAGGGCTGCTGCCCCACAGATAGCTACATTCATAGTGACCTTCATCGTCTCTTGTGGACGCCTCTGATTGGACGCGGTATTCGCCGAACATGCAAGCACAGGAGTTCTGAAAAGATCATGCGCATCGCTCTCGCCACTTGTACTGATCTCCCGGGCTGGGAGAAGGACGACATCCCTCTACACGAGGCTCTGCGTGATCGTGGAGTCGAATATGAACAGATCAGCTGGGACGATCCCGAGGTGGACTGGT
>CALELH010000067.1 GCA_937902595.1 uncultured Myxococcales bacterium | reverse complement strand
TGCATAGTGTCTTCGAAGGGGCCGGAGGGTAGGCTTTCATCGTTTATACGACAAGTGCTTTCGGTACAACATCTCCAGTGAGCAGTGACAAAATAGGAGCTATCGATGACCCAGAAGGACTCTTACGGCAAGATGTTGGAGGCGGTGCAGGCGTTTCATACTCGACATGATTTCAAGGCGAATGGCGGAGAAGAGCTGATCTACAGGGTGGCTCTGATGGCCGAGGAACTCGGTGAAATATCTGCGTGCGTGACAAAGGGGAAGTCACAGGACGAGCTGGCTGAAGAGTGCGCCGATCTGTTCATCCTCTTACTGGGAACCGCCATCGCCGCCGATTTTGATTTAAACGACGCATTTTGGACAAAAATGTCTGAGCTTATGACCCGACCCGCTCGACTGATCGATGGGCGAGTACGAGTATCTGCGGCTTGGCGAGAAGATGAGCCCGCAGGCTAGTTTTTATCGGAGATTTCTCTTCCCAACCAACGCTCTATGACACGGCGAAGTACGCCCATGGGTAGGGCACCATTGTGAAGTACTTGGTCATGGAATGCCCGTAGATCGAAGCCATCGCCCAGGGTGTCTTCTACTTCTTGGCGCAATCTGGAGATCTCAAGCTGTCCCATCTTGTAGGCCAACGCTTGGCCTGGCCAAATGATGTAGCGATCGATTTCATTAATGACTTCGCCTGGATCATGTCCGGTGTGCAGGGCTAGATAATCGATGGCTCTCTCTCGACTCCAACCCATAGCGTGCAGGCCCGTATCTACGACCAGGCGAGCTGCTCGCCAGATCTCGTACGTGAGGGCACCGAGCTTCTCTTCTGCGGTCTCGTATAGGGCGAACTCGTCAGCGAGTCGCTCAGAATACAGTGCCCACCCTTCTACGAAGGCGGTCTGACCACCGTGTCTCATAAAGTTTGGCAGAGTTTGATTTTCACCAGCGAGAGCGATCTGAAGGTGATGCCCTGGCAGGGCCTCATGAAAGGCAAGGGCGGCCATTTTGTAGAGTAGCCGTGTCTTTGGAGCATGCGTATTTAAGTAATAGGCCGCAGGGCGAGAGCCATCTGAAGGCGCTCGGTAATAATATGCGGCCGGCGCGTCCCGTTCTCTAAATGCTTCAATGGGTTTAACGATCAACGGGGTGCGGGGGATCCTGCCGACGAGCTTAGGGATGACCCTACGCGCCCTCTCGACAAGCCGCCTGTTGTATTCAAGGAGCTCGTCCCTTGAGTTTAGATGCTGCTCTTCAGTGTCTGCGAGGTCAGCCAGGAAGGACTCGACATCGGCACCACCCATCTCACTTACGAGGTTTTGCATCTGTTTCTTGATGCGACTGACTTCATGTAGGCCCAGGGAGTGAATCTGCTCCGCAGTCAGGTCCAGTCCAGTGTGACGTTTGATGCGGGCTGCATAGCACTCGCGACCTCTCGGGAGATGGCTGACGCCTACGCTCATGCGGCTCTTGGGAGAGAGCTCTTGTGCCAGGAAGTCTCGGTACACCCGCAGCGCTGGGTACACGTGGCTTTGCACGACCTCAGACAATCGTTCACGCAGTATCCCTGGATCGACACCGGACGCCCGTTGCAGGACTGGTGCGACGAAGGCGCTCTTGTGGACCTCTTGAGCGAGCAGGGTGTCGAGTTGTTCGACCACTCGAGTGACGTTGATCTTGCTGGCTAACCATCCATCAGCGGCACCAGCCCGGAGGTTGAATATCTGCTGCCTTAGCAGAACGTCGATCTGTCCGTACCTCTGAAGTAAACTGTCTGCTCGGTTCGGACCGTCGATGATGTGGTAACTCGGGAGCTCACCCAGCCACACCTGAGGGCCGCTGAGTTGATCGACGACCCATGCCCACTCCTGGCATACCTTGGATGCAAAATGCGTATCAAGGCGGCTCTTGAGGACATCTGCGGTCGTTCTTGAATCAGCTGACAACGTGCTTAGGTCGATCTGTGAGAGAGACTCTCGAATGCTCTGCAGACTGGAGTCATGCCTTGCGCGCCCTTCAGCCGACAGGTCTGGAAGTCTTCCATCATACGGACGGTGACCTAGGTACGAAGCCCAGGTGGGCCCGTTGTCGAGCAGTGAGCGCCAGTACTGTACCGAGAGCCCGCTCAGCTTAGCCTCAGGGTCTATCGGTGTGGGCCGCTCCGTCTGGTGGGTACAGCCGGTCAGCATCAGCGCTGTCACGACCACTGGGAGCATCACTTTTGACATCATCATCCGAGCGATTGGGTAAGATGGACAAGGATGTCCCGTCTAAGCAGCCGTCACAAGCTTAAGCACATATCGGCCGGATAGGATGGTTACAGGTGTCCATGGTTTGGATGGATTATGCTGTAGCGGCAAGGATATATGTGGCATTTCAGATCTTCGAACATGAACCGATTGGAGGCTCATATGAAGAGAGCGATCGCGATTTACGTTGCTGGCTTCTTTGTTCTTGCCTGCTCAAGCGGTGAGTCTTCCCTAGACGCATCAGCGACCATAGATGCCTCGGTTTCGTCCGCGCCAGACGCCTCTGCAGAGACAGGGAGCGAGACTCAAGTGATTCGTCAATTCGATAACTTTGACCTGACTCCCTTCGAAGAGACACAGCCGTGTGTGACGTGGACACTCAATAATGAGAAGTCGCTCTACGTGAACACGGTGACCTTATCCAATCGTGGGGCCTTTCATCACTCCAATTGGTTCGTCGTTCCAGAGGACATGTATTCGGGGCCGGATGGATTCTTCGACTGCGATGACCGAGGGTTTGATGAGTTGAGTTCGGCGGTCTCAGGGGCTGTGCTCTTCGCGCAGTCGACTCAATCAATACTCGAGGCTCAAGATCTTCCTGAGGGAGTAGTCATCAAGATCCCACCGCGGCATCGGGTCGTGGCTGGTGTGCACTTACTCAATCTGTCATCTCGCTCGATGACCACCTCCATGAGAATGACCTTGGATTTGTTGCACCCCCAGGATGTGCGGGTGGTCGCGGCGCCCTTTCGACTTGGATATGGGGACCTTCATATTCCACCTGGCGGCCAGTCGAGACATACAGGTGAGTGCCCGATGGCCGAGAATTATGAAGCGGCGGCAGGTCGAGAGTTTGACATGAAGCTTTACTATATTTTGCCTCATTACCATGCCTTGGGTGATTACTTTCGTCTGGAGGTCATGGGGGGACCAAACGATGGAATGGTGATCCATGAGATGGTTGGTTTCAACGCTGAAGCGAACGGACGTAGCTTCGACCCGCCGATCGACTTAACTGGTGCCGACGGCCTGAGATTGACCTGCGGATACAATAACTTGACCACGGAGGAGGTCGGGTGGGGGATCGGTGACCAGGAGATGTGTGAATTTCTCGGTCTAGCGGACACCGGTGTAATGGTGGATGGCTGGGTGCGAGACCACAACTTCGAGGGGATTGAGGCGGACGGGGTTATCTCCTATGTCTCTCCATGTACGACTCAAGCTGTGCCTAAGAATGAAGCCCAAACGATGCCCACGGCTGAAGAGATAGCGTCGCCCCTTTATCGGCCAGCTTCGGACGCGGATGACCCAGACGTCGTGCCTGTAGATGAGTGTCTTGATACCCCCCTCGACGCGGTCGCGACGTTGGCGCCGACGCTGTCGAATATACGCGAAGGGATCTTGAGTTCGGGCTGCAATTACAGTTCGTGCCATGCCGGTGGCACCTCCGCCGCGAATCTTGATTTAACGACGGCCGATCTGCACTCAAGGCTTGTTGACGTGTCCTCTGTCGCTCAGCCAGACATGGTCTTAGTTAAACCTGGTTCTCCGGACGAGAGCTGGCTTTATCAGCTCGTGTCCAAGTGCGTTCCAAGCGCTTCAGACGGGTCCACGAGCGCTCACATGCCTCTAAACTCACCCACATTGATGGACCCCGGATTAGTGGCAACGATCAGAGATTGGATCTCCGCAGGCGCGCCTGAATAATCGAACCGTTTAATCACAGCCAGGTGCGTTTGTCGGCCCACCGAAGGGACCTATGCAGGGGGCGCAAATGTATCCGTCGGCGCAGGCCCTCATGTCCAGGACAAACTCGAAGGGGAGCTGGAGGCAATCGGGTAGGCAGACCCCTTCATAGGGCTCCTCTCCCAGCAGGTTCTCGCCTATACATCGTTGAGGCCTCCAATTGGGATCGAGCACCTCGTCTGGCACACAGAGCTGGTTATCTCGGCCTTCTCTACGGCAGCTCTTCAAGTTGGAGCGAAGATCCTCGGGGACGGCGCTTCGATTGAGACAGGTACCGACATCCCCGCAGCATCTGACAGGCTCCTCGCAGGTGCCTTCGAACTGAGCGTCACAGGCGACGCCACAGACTTGGGTCTCCTCGCCTGTCCGAGGGTCGCAGCAGGGCACACAGCGCTCATCTGCGGCGCATATATCCGTACGGAGCAGGTCGATTTGTTCTCGGACTCGAGGAATGCAGGTGGACAGGCAGCGGCCTTCTGCGCCACCAGCGTCACATGTCACGGGTGTATGAAACCCTCCAGACTCGATAAACACATCGGGTACGCAGAAGCTGAGACCGTCATCGCAGAGTCCCAGTAACTGTTGTTGCTCCGGAGGCACCGCGTCTCTCGGGACACAATGAGCGCCGTTACAGCACGGAGGGAACGTGTTCGGATCGATGATTGACCCTGTTGGCGGGTTGTCGCAGGAGTGCATCTGGGGTGGTGGAGGTTGGGGCATCATAGTCATGCCGCCGCCGCCACATACCAGGCTGTCGCATACACCAGTGGGCATATTGTCCAGTGGGCTGATACATGGCACGCACTTCTCACCCGGGTCACAGACATCGTCGGGAAGAAGAGCCGCTTGTTCGCTCACCTCAGAGACACACAATGAGAGACAGCGGCCTGCTTGTCCGAAGGCTTGGCACGCCTTCAGAGAGATCTGGCCAACGGATGCGATGATCTTGTCGGGCACACAGAGTCCCCCAGCACATTCACCTACGAGGCGTTGGAAGCTTTGAGGAATGAGGTTTGCGGGCACGCAATGGGCCTCATCTACGTCACAGCATGGCTCAAGATCTCGCGGGTCGACGTCGATACATCTCTGCAGACCTGCCTGATTAGGGGCCGCATCCACAATCGTGCTTGCTCCTGTGTCGACAGCGCCGCCGACGCCTCCATCGGACAGACGACTGGGTTCGCTGATGCTCGGCGTTGAGATCTCGCCTGCCGCACACCCTAGTACGGAGGTGAGGCCAAGCATAATGGCCAACACACACTCTACTCTCTGAGCGGGTTTGGGGAGATCGAGAGCTTTCATAGAACAGGATGTTAACAAACGGTGACCCAATGATGGTGAGGTTTATCTGATTCTGTCGATCATCCATTGTGGGGGATACAAAGCGTCATTGGATGGGTGGTCTAATCTTGCCAAGTTAAGTCAAATATTCCACCATTCGCCTCACATCGCCGGGGGGATTCAAGGCCAACACTTTCTTTGAGATCTATGGATCTGATGAATGATGTGCCGAGTCATGCATCTACACAGCGAGAATGAATCGAATTAATGACGGACAACGATGAGGAAAGATGCCCGTCTCAAACCTTGGAGGAAGATTGATATGAGTAAGAGTACGTTTCGGTTCTTGGCCATCGCCTTGGCTGGTGCTTTGACCTTTGGATGTGGAGATGACAGCAGTGGAGGTGGTAGCGGTGGCTCAGGCGGTGGTGGCGGAGGCGATAACTCCGGCCCAGCAAATGAGATCAGCGGGAGCGTTGAGGGGGGAAGCCAGGCGGGCCCCGTCTCAGGTTCATCGGAAGAGAGCGCTCCGGAGATCAACTATGGCGCCGTCGCCGATGGCGTGCTGACCGTGTCCCTGGCGTCTGCCGAGGGTGGTATCATGCTGTTTACCGTCGATACTTCAACGGGCGAGGCTCCTGGGATGTATCAGGTGGGCCGAGAGCTTGATGGACCCGCGTACCTAAGCTGGACCAATGCTGCGGCTGGGGCCATCATGGAAGGAAGCGGCGGCTCGATTCACATTCAGGCTTGCCCCAACGAGCAGGGCACTCGAGTGACCGGCATGTTCCAGGACGTTGAGTTGACTAACGTCGCGACGGATCAGGCGGACGGTGTCTTGACTGGAAACTTCGCTGTTACGATCGTGCAGACAGATGGTTCGGCGCGGTGCGTACCCGAGCAAGAGTTTGAGCCGGCTCCTGGTGGCGGTGGTGGTGGAACGAGCCCTGGCCCCATGTGTCCTAACGATGTCTGCGATGGCGCCTGCTGCCCGCTTATGCCAGCCTTTTCTGCATGTTTGACCGAGTGCACGCTCGCAGTCGACCCGACGAACCCTGCGAGCTTCCAAGAGGTCATCGCCTGTGCGGCCGCGTGTGAGCAGCCTCTCAGAGATGACCCAGAGTGTGGGCCGGCCTTCAACGCCTTGAACACCTGCATGCAAGAGAACATGTGTGAGCAGTCCCTAGAGGACAATCCATGCGTCGCCATGAACTGCTGCGAAGAGTACAAAGAGGCTCTCTAGAGAGCCTCTCATGTCCCTCGGAGGCGTAGTCTCCGAGGGCCATCATCGGCGCTTGTCGGCCGCTCGTTCTCCTTGCGACGGCGAACATCCAGGCTCGCTAAGCGTATTCCCGTTGACTCATACAGTGATCTGCGCGATCCCTCTCTGACTGTTGAACTCGGAGGTGAGCGCCATGCGTATCCTGTTTCTCGTCATCGTCTTCTTTGCGTCGACCCTCGGCGTCGCGCATAGCCGGCCGGTCACCCCACCACCGAGCGAAGTTGAAAAGCAAGCAGAGCCCCAGTGGGAGTTTGGAGTGGGCGCTTTCGGTGGTGTCATCGGAAGCTTCATGTTGGAGCCCTCGGAGAAGAACAAGCTCTTTACGTTTATGGGCGCGATCGTCGACGTACCATATTCGGGCTTTGGTGGAGTCGGTGGCGGCGGTGGGATCACTGCATCGGCGCTCTATAAGGGGGTCATTGGGCTCGAGGTTCAGCTTTATAAGGCGGAGGAGTCAGTTGGAGGGCATCTGGATATTGGTGGCACGCGTCACAAGATCACCCTCAATAAGAGCGTCTGGCACCTTCCTCTATTGCTCAAGCTGGCGGCGCCGACACGTGGCGTGCGGCCATTCCTCTTTGGAGGATTCGATTTCGTCTTCTCCGGTGACGCAGAGATCGACACGACCCTGACACCATCTGGCGCTCTCGGTGATGCCTACACTGCGGCAAATTTTGGCCTAGGTTTTGATTTTATCCTGCCCATTGATGGTCAAGATATCCGGATACCACTCATGCTGCGCGGCTCTAGGAACTTTGGTCTTGGCGAATCCGTCGAGGACCTCATGGACCTAGATAACTGTCGCCTGCAGGGACGCGGGTTGGTCTGTGGAAATATTTATCGGACCGCTTGGCATTGGCAAGCGTTCGTCTCCTTGGGTGTCTCATATCACTTCGAATAGGTCTGTATCAGGGTGGTCAGATCCCTAATTAAGACACGATTCTAGCTGGGATCGCTTGTCTGTCCGCGAGCGATGAAATAAGTTCTTCAAATAGGGGTAACATGCGCGTGCTCAGCATGCGTGGTCTCAAGACGTAGAAGGAAGGCTCACCTGTCTGTCAGGTGATGGTGTTGCGATGCAATCAGCACATCTCGATGAAGCGAAGATCGCGGACATGATCGAGAGTATGCCGGCCTTTCCGAAGAGCGTACAGCAGGTGCTCGCTCTCGCAGATGACATCAATTGTAATCCGCGTGAATTGGTGCGTGTCGTTGAGCATGATCCTGTCTTGACCGGACGCATGCTTAAGGTAGTCAACTCGGCGTACTTTGGACTCTCAAGACGTATCTCATCTGTAAAAGAGGCCCTCGCTTTCATCGGTCTGAACACGCTCAAGAACGTCGCTCTAACGCTGGCTGCTGTTGGCGCTCTACCGACGGACAATAGGGCCGGTCTCAAGATGGATGACTTCTTGGAGAACTCTCTGGCTGTCGGCGGTACCTGTCGCTGGTTGGCGTCTCGCGCAGGCCTTGGGATACGCGACAGTGACCGCGCCTTTCTCGCAGGCCTTTTGCATGACTTTGGCACCGTCGTTTTGGCACTTCAGCTCCCAGATGTCTTCCGTGAGCTTCGTACTCTAGCGACTCAGATGGAGCGCGAGCATTACGCGGTAGAGATGAGGGTTCTCGGCACGCACAACTTCGAGTTAGGGGCGCAGGTCGCAGAGAAATGGCAGCTAGAGCAGACGATCGCTGAGACGATTCGGTTTCATCGGGTGAGCTCAGAGGATCAGGAGCGTACGCCGCTCATGGACTGTCTTTGGGCTTCAGTTGCGTTGGTGCGCGAGATCAATGGATCTCCGATTCCCGATGCAGAGCCTGCGTCACTCCAGGACAATATTGGAGCAGCTTACCTAAACTTGATCGAGGAACGTGAGGCGGTCGAACAGGCCATAGAGCGTACCCAGATCTTCCGGGCGGTATAGGGGGCCGAGTATGCACGTACGATTTTGGGGAACTCGTGGTTCCATCGCGTCACCCGGTCCAGACACGGTTCGCTATGGTGGAAACACGACCTGCATAGAGGTTCGAACGAATGATGATGAGCTTATTGTCTTTGATGGAGGCACCGGCATCTATCGTTTGGGTAATGAGCTCGTAAAGAAGTTACCAAAACGGACTTCTGTGTTTGTAACTCACACGCACTGGGATCATATTCAGGGTTTTCCATTTTTTGTGCCCCTGTTTATCCCAGGGCAGAAAGTGCAGTTCTATGGCACCTTCGATCCTGTGTACGATAAGAGCTTGAAGGAGATTCTCGCTCGCCAGATGGAGTATTGTTACTACCCTGTTCGCGAGAGTGAACTGAAGGCGTCCATCGAGTATACGAGCTTGAAAGATCGCCAGACCGTCGAGGTGGGTGGTGCTAAGGTTACTCCTGTCCTTATGAATCACCCGGTGCTCAACCTTGGGTACCTCGTCGAGGCGGACGGCCAGAGGCTGTTCTTTACCGGCGACCATGAGCCTCTCCGGAATTTTTATGAGCCTGGAACGCGCGATCACGACGAGTACCAGGAGATCATTGATATCCGAAGCGCGAGCATTGAGGACAGCATCAAAGAGGTTGATCTGGTGATCACGGACTCCATGTATACCGCCGAGGAGTATCCAGGGAAAATCGGTTGGGGTCACGGCTCCTTCCAATCCTGCATTGAACTCGCCGATCGTATTGACGCTGGACGGATTGCCCTCACTCACCACGAGCCTACGCGGACCGACGACCAGTTAGACGCGATCGGTAAGCGCATAGCCGTCGAATATTCTCATGTCGGTCCCGAGTTGATTATCGCCAAAGAGGGTATGGTCATCGACCTAGGGTGATCGCCATGGAGCTTGATGAGTTTCTTCGGAAGAGCTTAGAAGACCGTCGGTTCAGCCGCGCCGAACGCAAGGCGCTCACTCAGCATCTCGTCGACACACCAGAGGCCGCCCAACGGATTGACTATTGGTGTTCTCGAGCCGCTCAGCTGGCTAAAGGTGAGGCCGGTAGTATTCGTGGGCGAGAGTTGGTGACCTGGCTCTATGAGGTCAGCAAGGTGCTGAGCCCTCGAGGGAGAGCCCGGACGTCCTCTAGAACAGAGACATACTTTAGTCCAGGCGAGGGGCCTCGTCGGAGGATCATCTCCCTGATCCGAGGCGCTAGAGAGTCAGTCGATTGCTGCGTCTTCACCATCACCGACAATGACATCGTTGATGCTTTGCTGGAGACTCATCGGCGTGGCATCGCCGTTCGGGTGATCTCTGACGACCTTAAGTCTGAAGATCGTGGTTCGGACATCGTCCGTTTGGTTCGAGCTGGTATAGACGTGAAGCTGGATGATAGTCCGGCTCACATGCATCACAAGTTCGCGCTCTTCGACGGAAAGGTACTTCTAAATGGAAGCTACAATTGGACCAGGAGCGCAGCGAAAAAGAACGAAGAGAACATCCTGGTCACAGACGACTCAACCTTTGTGGAGGCGTTCACACAGATGTTTGAGTCCCTCTGGTCTCAATACGGACTTGAGCAGCCTTAGGGCGCACTCCTGACCTTTATGGTGTCATCCATCAGAGTAACTGAAGTACCTGGTTCGGGGTGTTATTGGCCTGCGCGAGGACTGTGGTAAATGCCTGGCGCAGGATCTGCCCCCGAGCGAGGCGGGCGGTCTCGGTGATGATGTCCGCGTCGACAATCTTACTTCGGGCGTGATACGCGTTCTTAGACGCCTCATTCAGGCGATTTACCGTGAACTCTAGACGGTTCTCCATACCACCCATTTGAGCGCGCGTTTGAAGAAGAGCCTCCATCGCGCGATCTACGATCAGCATAGCGCGGTTGGCTCCTCTTCGAGTAGAGATGTCGATTGTCTCTACGACATCATCCTGATTGGCGCCGATCAACTCGTTGGCGTCGACCCCAATGACAGCTTCTCCGCCCAGAGCATTTCGATCACTGATGCCAAAGAAGTCATCAGAGAACAGGGTGATACTAGCTCGCTGCACATGAGATCCTGCGGCCTGAAATAGCCCTGTGATTTCATGCGCTGCGCCACTCGTTTTGACTTCAATGTTTCTTCCATCTTCAGCGGTGAGCACTAAGCGGCTCTGATGATTGGTTGTCGCCAAAACACCCGTCTTCCTCGTGTGTTGATTAATCGCCCGCACTAGCACATCCGAGGCATCATCCATCTGGATCTCTGTTGCGCCGATCACGACTCCATTAATCTCGAGGACGTTCGCTGCGTTCAAGTCGCCACTGGCGATGTCAGTCTCACCTAGGATCGACGTCTCGTTTACGAAGGCAGATACATTTGAGTGATCCGTCGCATCGTTGATCGCGGCCACCTTCGCTATGGCTGAGGTACGTTGAAGGGTCGTGCTCAGCTGATCGTCAACATGTGCCGTCGCTCGTATTCGCGCTTCGTTAATATGTATGTCACCACGATCCAGCGCTTCTTCGTTCACGTCGTCCGTGTGATGAACTGCGTAGCGCCCAAGATAGCTCGCTCGCGCGTCCTTGATGGTGACTGAGGTCGCCTCCTTGTAGCCCATGCCGATGTGGATAGCTTTCTGGATAAATGTCCCGTCCAAGACCGGGGTGCCCGCGAAATCCGTCTGTTCGGCGATCGCCTGAATCTGATGAATCATCTCTCGAGCGCCACCTTGCAGAATCTCCCTGTCAGAGTCGTTCAACGTCGCTGTCGCCGCTTGTACCGCGAGTCCTTTGATGTGGATCAGTATGTTGTTTACTTCCGCGAGAGCGACATCCGTCTGGCGAGCCATGTTCATGCCTGAATAAGCGTTTCTCGCGGCTCGAGCGTACCCCTTGACCTGTGATGTGAACGTCTCAGCGATCTGTGAACCGGCCGGGTCATCGGCTGTTCTATCGATCCGCTTACCGCTCGCCAGGTGCCTATTAGCATCCGACAGCGCTCGCTCATTGGTCGACAGAGTACGCTGTACTTCAGTCGAGCTGACACCGAGTCTCAGGGCCACCAGGTCACTCCATAGTCATCGCAGGCGGATACAACGCCAGCGCTTGTGTCCTCATATGGGACGGGCTTCTGGCATGCCGCTCAAATTGGCGCGCACACCGTTCAACTATGGATCGGCATTTCTAGCCCAAACTTTAGTACGCGGCGTGCTTTAGCGGCCGAATTAGATCGAGATTATCAATGCGAGGAACAGCGGCGACATCGCCGCTGGTGTGGAGGTCTCGGATCTTATGCGTCGAGTTGTTTCTCAGTCGTTCGGGATATAGCAGCGACAGATCATATCTCTACATCCCTCGACGCTATTGCAGGGCATGCCATCACATATGATCCCCTCAACGCGCTCGCAATTGGTGGTCGTTGAGTTGTTCCAGCAGCACTGTTCGCCGGCGTCTTGATTACAGATCTCCATACCGAGGGACTGACAGAAGTCGACGCAGCGCGTCCGTCCATCGTTCGGTGGCTCGACGAAATACTCACAGTACCTGCGTCCATTCTCTAGGCCATTCTCACAGAAGAACTTAGCGTCAGGCGAATCGTCGAGCCGGCAGAATGCGGGTACTTGAACTGTACACTCGGACCCTCCGCTGCCATCGGGCCGGCAGGCGCCGATGCGGTTACACTCGGTCCCGGTCGGCAAATTATTAATCTCCGGGGGCTGAATGCCTTCGCATCCCTCCATCACGCTGCATGGATCCGTAGGACCACGGGCGATCTCCATGCGGACCTGCTCACCGCAGTACTCCTGCTCCGTCGCGCATCGACCCAGCGCAACACAGCGGCCTGGTAGCCTAGGTGCGCCCATGGTCTCGTAACAGACCGTATCTTCGCCTTCGATCACTCGCTCGTACTGACCCTGTCCGCCACCACAGTTGAGGGCCGGACAGAGCGCGTCATCATCGGGCATCTCAAGTCGGCCGTCGGGACTGCACAGCGAACAGGCACTTGGCCTGCTCCCTGGTTGGCAGGGGGCAGACCCGAGATCAAGCCTCGGCGGGCCGCCATCGGCGAATGATGGGATCGATGTGTCCGGGGGAAGCGGTGGAGCGCCATCCTTAAACATGCTGATCCCGACC
>CALELH010000066.1 GCA_937902595.1 uncultured Myxococcales bacterium | reverse complement strand
CTGATCCAAGGTCACCGGACCCGCCGCTTCCGAGCCAGGCAGACCGATGTCTACGTTCGGGTAAAGCACACCGTCATCCGGCGCGCGAGGGTCAGGAGAGCGACGCAGGAGACTCCCATTCGGCTGCTGTCGACTGTCCTTGAGGGCGATCCAGAGGCTGCCCCCAAAATAGTTTACTGAGAGCGCATGATTGGTCCCTGCCTGGGCAGGAATACCGCCGCGATCTCTTCGCAGAGGCGTCCATAGGTTGTCCGGACTCCCCACAGCTACGCCCTCGCTCGTCGCGACAAACACATAGCCCGCACCCACGGCTACGTCGTCGACCTGAATCGTCGGCAAGCGACCACCTGGAACCGGTAGAATCGGTTGTAAGAAAGCTCCATTCCGATACACGGTTAAACCAGCAGGGGTGCCAACCCAAAGAGTTGTTCCATCGTATGCCAGCGCGTTGATCGTGTCTGAGACGAGACGGTTCTGCGTATTCTGTACGGTGCGGTGAAACCAAGCCCCCTGCAAATCTCGTCGTTTGAGACCTGCCCCATCGGTACCGATCCAAATCTCGACAGCGGCCGGCTGGATGGACGTCACCGCGATGGCCGCGTTCTCCTGACCAGGTCCCCGCAGCTGCTCCGTTAATTGACCTGTCGAGTTTCCGGCGAGATCAAAGATAGCGATCCCAGAGTTAGTGCCAACCCAGACCTCCGTACCGACCTGCTTGATCACGTTGATACCCGGCTGCGGATTAGTCATCGCGTCAAAGCCAGGCAAGGCCGCCGAGTCGACGTCCAGAAAGGTGCCATCACGACGACCGATCTTAAGCCCCTGCGATGTCCCGACCCAGAGTAGGCCTTCGGCGCGGGCTGAGCTCGTTACGCAGTCCCCGATGACCTCCGCTTCGAAGGTCGAGAAGATGCCGCCGAGCTGGTGTAGACCCGCTGATGTCCCCACCAGATATGTGTCTCGATCCTCCTGAATGTCGTACTCACCCAAAACGGCGTGAACCGAGCTTGTGGGTAGGGGCAGGAAGGCCGCCGGAAAAGGCCGCCGCTCCGTGTCAACTCGTACTAAGCCCTCTTCGGTGGCGAGATAACTCTCGAGACCCGACCCAATGTCTCGTGGCGTCAGACCAGACAGCGTCGCCTCAACCATGTCGTCCGTCCCAAGCAAGACGGCTCCACGCTCGCCAAGAAGCCAGGTTCTTCCCTCGTAGCCCGGCTTAGCACGGTGGAATGGCCCCACGTCGGGCAGCGCATCAAAGGAGACGTCGACGGCGTCCGCCACCATCCGCCTGACGCCCGCCGCCGTCATCACCCAGAGTCGCTCTAGACCATCCTGATACACGCCACGAACGTCTATTGAACCGAGGACATCCTCCCCAAGGAGAGACCACGCCCCGTCCTGAAATACATTCAGTCCCTGGTCACTCGCGATCCAGACACGGTCTGCTGATCCAGCGATATCACGCAGATTACCGGTCGGAGCATCGGGGATAGCGCCCGCCCTGATGTTCACTGTTCTTGGATACGCGGCGTCTAGAATACTGACGCCTGAACCGGTGAGCACATACCAATCATCCTGAGCCGCGTGGACGGCACGTATGTTCATCGATTCCAGTTGATAAGGGTAACCCCGTCGGTCATAGCCATTCCCATCCAAGCGGAACAAGCCACCGGAGGTACCGATCCCGAGGGTCCCACCCGGATCTCGATCCAAGACATTCACCTGAAGTCCATAAGTCCAGACGTCGAATCGGCTCAAACAGGGCTGGTCATCGACCGAAGGTCCCCAATCAAAAGGGCATGCGTCCACGGCGTTCTCTACACCGTCCGCGTCATAATCCGCCTGGCAGTCGACGCCTAGATCACCCTCATCCTGACCATCAGCGTTAGCGACCAAGTGACAGTTGTCCCACCAATCGACCACCCCATCACCATCATCATCGGAATCACACACGTCTCCCCGCATGTCCCCGTCGGTGTCGCGATTGTATGCGTCGGCTTGAAGAGGGCACAGGTCGGACTGATCACCGAAACCATCAAAATCCGTGTCTCGGAGATTTGGGTCGGTGCCAAGCATCTGCTCGGCCGCGGCATCAAGCCCATCACCGTCTATGTCGGCGTCACAGACATCACCCTCGCCATCACCATCTAGATCGAGCTGTCCTTCATTGGCCTGCAAAGGACAGTTGTCTTCATCGTTTCCGATCCCATCCCCATCAAGGTCGTCATCACAGACATCACCCAGATCATCCATGTCTTGATCTGCCTGATCAGCGTTCGAAACCATCGGGCAGTTATCTTCAGGGTCGATCACACCGTCTTCATCTGTATCCATTGGCGCTGCGTCAGGCTGCATCATGTCGATCAGCTGAACGTCGTCCATGCCCATATCACTGAGCCCCACATCTTGTGGTGGAGCGTCCATGTCCACGCTCAGCGCTTGATCGGCAAACTGCTCGAAATCAAGGGTACACGCGCTGAGGCACAACAGAAACGAGGAGTAGGCGAGGTTGAGTATAATCCGTCGCATTAGAACTGCCCTCCAACCTGTACAAGGGCTCCGCCATCAGGGGTCGGGACAAACGCCGCACCGAGAGACTCGCTTCGCCCAATTCCCATAGAGTCGAGCACCATCCAAGTCACTCCGCCGGCGATCATCGCGCCGCCCACGCCATAAAGTACATTAGTGATCAGGACGAGGCTGTTGCCAGTGTCGATGTCACTCGCCGCGATCGGCTCTTGATTCTGACTCTTATCGGTCAAGCCATCATGAAGGGTCTTCGCCATGCTTCCGGTGAAGATACCTCCGGCGGCGACCGCCACACCGCTACCAGTCAATACCCATGGCCAGAGATTGCCCGAAGAGGCCTCGGACTCCATCTGGAGTTGGTCCTCCTCAGTGGTTAGCTGAACATCAACCTCGACAAGCTGGCCGGGGGGAACCTGAACGCTCTGACTCCAGTTGACGAACCCCTCTCTCATTACAAGGATTTCATGGGTACCCACCTTGACCCGAACAGGGGCCTTGATGGGGCTCCGACCAACACGCTTGCGGTCCAACATCACGTCAGCGTCTCGCTCCGAAATCCGAAACTTGATCGTCCCGACCTCACTGCTACGCATGAGTTCCAGAGACGCGCTCGCATCAGCCGCCTTCCCCAAGGTGACCTTCTTTTCGGCGCTCTCATGGGCCTTCAAGTCTGCGATGATGGTGTATGTGCCAGGTAAGAGGCGCACGTTGAGCGGCGACTTTCCCATCGACCCCCGCGCCCTGTCATCCACGTAAATATCAGCGCCAGCCGGCGTGGTCGTCACGTTGATCGAACGGTATTGAGAGCCGACCTGTTCACGCAGCGCCGCCATCTTTCTTTGGACTAGAGGCGCCTTGGCCGATCCTGGCACCGCGTCCACAAAGCGCTGATAGAAGGTGATCGCCTCCGTGATCTGGCCTGCTTTTTCGTAACAGATGCCGATGTTGTAGAGGAGCGCTCCCCTGGATTCTGCTTCGAAAGCTTCCCGGAAGTGCTGTGCTGCCTCCAGATATTCACGAGCCTTGAAAGCCGCGCGCGCCTTCTGGGTCGCCGCCTTATATTCAGCCGACTGAGCCAAAGCTGGCGACGTCATGAAGGTCAAGACAAAGAAAAGGCCAAGTAGCCTAATACAAATATACTTCAAGATTTCCCTCCACGCGGTCTCAAGATAGATCCGCCAGGTGGCGTAGTTGCCGCCATCCTACGAGAGCGCCCACCACCGTAGCAACTATAGCGTTACGCTCTCGCATTAGAGCCTTTGCTCAACACACCTGATTCATGAGAATGATTCGGCTATGGAAGAGCACGAAACGAACAATGAGCCCGGGTGGAATCTCGTCGTAGATCCTGGAAATAACGGAGTCAGGCTCGATCGTTTTATCTCCGCCCGCATCCCTCGACTCTCTCGGGCCCGTGCGGCCCGTCTTCATGTCGTCGATTTGGATGACCCGAGCCTCCTCCTCAAGAAGAGCTCCACGGTTCGTGAAGGCCAACGGCTCTGGGTCAGCCGTCCCGTCCCCGATCAAGGCATCGAATACCCTGAGCCCAAAGTGCTCATAGATACGAGTGAGTACGTGGTTCTCGATAAGCCCGCCGGAGTCGCCGTACACCCATCGGCGAGTCGGTTTCTGGGAACGGTCACTCATTGGCTGGGCCGCGACCCACACTTCGGTGACACGAAACCTGCACACAGACTCGACGTTGAAACATCGGGCGTTCTGGTCTGCACTCGCCCACCCACAGAGTTCGAGATGGGCCGAGTTTTTGCTGAACATCGCGCCAAGAAAACCTATCTCGCGGTGATCGAGGGGACCCCGAGCCTAGATGAGTGGACCATGTCGATCCCCCTCGGCTTTGATCCGGACAGTAGGATCAAGCTGAAGATGAGCGAGGGGGATCTACCCGCCGAGACCCGCTTTCTTGTCCGTGAGCGTGGACCCGGGCGAACTCTTGTCGAAGCCCATCCCATCACCGGGCGTCAGCATCAGATTAGAGTTCACCTTCACATGAGTGGCCACCGCATCGTGGGTGATAAGCTCTACGGCGTGAGCGAAGAGCTCTTCATCGAGTCGCGGTCGCGCCCCCTCACATCGGCTGAAGTCGTCACTCTTGGACACCATCGGCACGCGCTTCACGCCTGGAAGATTGAGCTACCTCTCACGAGCGGTCGCCTCGTCTGCGAGTGCCCTCTGCCAGGGGAATTAGGCGGGTTGGTCGGCGTCTCCTAATGACTCTTTATTTGAATCACTGATTGACATCAGGGAGTCGAGGCTGTTAGTGCTCAATTCCGTCGCAGACCAACACGGTCTCAACCTGACGGAGCCCCCCATGAATCAGCGCAAAACAAAGCATATTTTTGTCACCGGTGGTGTTTCCTCTTCCATTGGAAAAGGGATCGTCGCCTCCGCTCTAGGCGCCTTACTCGAAGCCCGCGGGCTGACGGTTACTCACATCAAACTTGACCCCTATGTCAACGTTGATCCAGGTACGATGAGCCCCTTTCAACACGGCGAGGTCTTCGTCACAGATGACGGCGCCGAGACGGACCTTGACCTCGGGCACTACGAGCGATTTACGTCGGCGACCATGTCACGCATGAGTAACGCGACGACCGGTCGAATCTACGGAGCGGTCATCGAGAAAGAGAGACGGGGCGACTATCTCGGTGGCACAGTGCAGGTGATCCCCCACGTCACAGATGAGATTAAGAACTTCGTGCACACCGGTGCCCGAGACGTAGACGTCTGCATCAGTGAGGTGGGTGGTACGGTCGGTGATATTGAGTCATTGCCGTTCCTAGAGGCGCTGAGGCAACTCAAACTCGATCTTGGGCCAGCTAACGCGATGAACGTCCACGTCACGCTTGTGCCGTTTATCAAGGCCGCTGGTGAGCTAAAGACAAAGCCAACCCAGCACTCCGTCCAAAAACTGCGTGAGATTGGTATCCAGCCTGAGATCATTGTGGCGCGCTGCGATCGCCAACTCGACCCTGATCTCAAGCGCAAGATCAGCCTGTTCTGTAACGTTAGACCCGAAGCAGTGATCAGCGGTGTCGACGTGGACAGCCTCTACGAAGTACCCATCGCCTTTCACCGAGAAGGTCTGGACCGCTTGATCGTAGAGCAGCTCAACATCTGGACGAGAGAGCCCGTCTTGGAGCGTTGGGAGAACATCATGGACCAGGTTCGTAACGCGACAGAGCGGGTTACGATCGGAATCGTGGGGAAGTACGTCGACCACACGGACGCCTACAAGAGCCTGCATGAGGCGCTTTTGCACGGGGGCTTGGTCAACAAAGCTAAGGTCGACCTCAGATATATCGACAGCGAGGACATCGAGACAAGCGGCGCCGCGACCCTCCTAGATGGTGTGGATGGTATCCTGGTCCCTGGTGGCTTCGGAAATCGAGGCACCGAGGGGAAGATCGCGGCGGTACGCTACGCACGTGAGAGCGGCACCCCGTTCTTCGGGATATGCCTGGGACTGCAGGTCGCGGTGATCGAGTTCGCGCGAAATGTCTGTGAGCTCGAGGCTGCAAACTCCATCGAGTTCGATGATAACAACGAACACCCGGTCATTCACCTTATGGCGCATCAGCACAACGTCACCAAGAAAGGTGGCTCCATGAGGCTCGGAAGTTATCCTTGCTCCCTTAAGCCGAAGACTCTCGCCGCGAAGGTGTATGGAGCCAAGAAGATCGACGAGCGGCACCGGCATCGCTACGAGGTCAACAACGAGTACCGTGGTCGGATGCAAGAGAGTGGGCTGGTCTTCTCAGGTGTCTCTCCGGACGACATGCTCGTCGAAGTGATAGAACTCCCCAATCACCCTTGGTTCCTGGGCTGCCAGTTCCACCCGGAGTTCAAGTCTCGCCCATATGCACCTCATCCGCTGTTCGCGGCCTTCGTCGGTGCGTCTATGGCCCACCGCGGAGAGAAATAGCATTTGGCGCAGCTCCGCCGGTGGTCGAGGCCCGTACGCCATCGATTAGGCGCGTGGGCCCTACGTGGTACACGGGTCGGACTGCGCGCGCTCCCGCGCTCCCTAGTCCCCAGGATCGGTTCGCTCTTCGGTCGGCTCATCGGTCTCTTCGCCCGGGATGCAAGCGGGCAAATCACCCATCGTCTGGAGCAGACCATCTCATGCCCGCCACCGGTCGGTCTCATTTGGGCTGACCTCGGTCGGCGGGCAGCTGAGTTCGTCATCGCTGATCGCCTATTATCAAGAGTGCGCTTAGCCGCTGGGTCCGAGACCACCTTCCTCAAAGCGCAGCGCCTTGGTCGTGGAGTACTCCTCGCGGCAGCCCATCTCGGGAATTGGGAGCTGATGGCCGCCGCGCTGTCCTCTCTTGGTTTTCCTTTCGAGGCGGTCGCAGCCGAACCAAAGAGCGGTCCTATTGGAGATCTACTCAAGCAGCATCGACAAGAGCTTGGCGTCAGGACCCTGTCCCCTGGCCAGGGCGCTCGCCGAGGGATCAGACGCCTCAAAGCCGGAGGAACGGTAGCAATTTTTGTAGACCAATCCACCAGGGAGCGGAGCCGACCAATCGAGTTTCTTGGAATTGAGGCGCCAACCTCCCTGGCTTTCGCACGGCTCAAAGAGACAAGTCACGCCGTCCCGCTCTTGATCTGGAATCATCGTGATGGCTCCGGGGATTACGTCGTTCACATCGAAGAGATCCCCGACGGAGACCAGCTCCTCTGGGTGACCACGCGGCTCGGAGAGATCATCAGAGAATATCCGGAGCAATGGGTTTGGCTGCACAAGCGGTGGTCGGAGCGGACATCTCGCGCAGCCCTCCAGAACGAGGTACCGTCTCCAACATGAAAGGACGACACCCAACTCATAGCTCCCTATGGTTCAAGGTCTCCGTCGCAGTCACTGTCTTCACGATGGCCACGACGACCGCGACATTCGCCGAGCCAAAGACCCCTCCCCGTATCGAGATCGGCGCCGATAAACTCGAGGTCACCCAGACAAAGCGCAGAGCGGTTTTCTCGGGAAACGTGAAGATCAAGCGCGGAACGATGACCCTGACCTGCAGCTCTCTTGAGGCAACCTATGACGAGAAGGGGGCCCTCAATACGCTGAAGGCAAGCGGCGCGGTGCAAGTGACTGGTCGCAACATCAAAGCAACCGCCGGGGCCGCTCAATACAATCAATCTGAAGGCACCCTCGCTCTAACGAACAAGCCAACACTCCAGCGCGGGCGATCCCTGATGCGAGGAGAGAAGATCATGATCTGGATCGATCAGGAACGCGTTGTGATCGATAAAGCACAAGGCACACT
>CALELH010000065.1 GCA_937902595.1 uncultured Myxococcales bacterium | reverse complement strand
TATCGGAGGTGCCATTATAGGCCTGGCGGCTTCTCTACTGCTCTTAGGCTTAGGCAAGGTCGCGGGGATCAGCGGGATCAGCGCTCGGATCTTCACTGGCGACGATCGGCATTGGCGAGCGGCCTTTGTTGTAGGGTTGGTGGTCGCTGGGGTCATCGCGAACATGAGCTTCCCAGCTCAGTTTGCCAACACGACCGGGATTGGAGTGACTCAGCTGATCGCGGCGGGCCTCCTGGTCGGCTTCGGCACCCGCCTGGGTTCAGGCTGCACGAGCGGACATGGGGTCTGTGGTTTGAGTCGGGCCTCCAAACGGTCGCTGACCGCGACCATGGCGTTTATGCTGTCAGGTGGTGCGGCGGTCTATATCAGCCAACATCTCTTGGGGGGTGGGTCGTGAAGACGCTCTGGGCTGCCCTGGCTGGGGCTTTGTTTGGCGTCGGATTGATCATCTCGGGCATGACCCAGCCTGGTAAGGTCATCGGCTTCTTGGATGTGGCGGGTGCCTGGGACCCGACCCTCGCTTTCGTCATGGGTGGAGCCATCGCCGTGCATGCCCCGTTGAGATGGTGGGTTCGTCGACTAGAGAAGCCCATCTTGGAGGAGGAGTTCCATGAGCCGCAGACTCAAGTCATCAACATCCCGTTGGTTTTAGGCGCGGCGCTCTTTGGGATCGGTTGGGGGCTCAGCGGTTTCTGTCCCGGGCCGGCCATCACCTCCGTCGCGACCTCGACTGAGGCGTTGGTTTTCTGTGCTGGGGGAGCGGCAGGGATGCTGATCTACGGCCTCGGTCGCAGTCTCCTCGCCTCAGAGCCATAGACCGAGACCGGCTGGGGGACTCGGTCAGAGGGACGCGGGATGGTCCACCATGTGTAGGTAGTCGTTGCAGCGGCCAGAGAACAGCAGCATTGACCCACCACCATCCAGCACTGACCAGGCTTGAACGACAGACCCGTGGAGTCGCTTTTCACCCTGAAACTCTGGCCTCCCTTCAGCGTCTGACACCGTAAATTGGCCATCGGAGTATTCATTTAGTACCAAGCGGGGTCCCTCGGCGCTCAAGATGAGATACAGGCCACGATCTGCGTCGATGCTTTGGGGTAGGACGTCCACATTGATGGTGTTTTTGTCGTCGTTGAAATTCCAGGGAAGAGCTTCGATCCGGTGTTCCGAGTCCACTCGAAGATAGCGGACGTAACCGTTGGCGTATCGATCCCAAACAAAGGGGGCTTGTGCTGTAGCTCGGCGCCCGTCGTCATACTCGAGCACAACGGCTTGGTCGGAGGTCGTTCCACAGCGATGGGTATAGCTCAGCCGGCGCACCAATCCGTCGGAGTACTGTAGGAGCGCCCGAGTCCCGTGATGGCTCATCCCCGTAACTCTTCGCGCTCCTTCAACGGGGCTTAACTCGTGAGTGAGTGTTCGCCTTAGACCCGATAGGGCATCGACCTCATACCAGGTGACCTCATCGTCTTTGACTGACAGCAGAACGATGTTGCCATAGTCGGCCGAGATGGAGAGACGACCGGCGTCCTCAATGGAGAAACGAGCCGCACCTTCGCTCACTTCGCCTTCGCGGGACACGTACCGAACGTTCACTTCGATGTCATCATCGCACCCCAACTCAATCACAGCTAAATCTGACCCGACGTTGATGAGGTTAAGGCTCTGTATCCGTCCGTTTTGGCCCTCGCAGTTAGGGTGATATCTGCGCTCGATAGTCCTCTCAAGCTCCGTCACTGACTCTGTCCCTAAGTCGTCGTCGTAGGACACCATGACCAGGCCATCTTCGGTGTCCGTCACCATGAACACCTGATCTTCAATACTCGCTATGCCCAGTCGGCGAGAAAAATAATTGGCGTTCAATACGGTCTCGCCGAGCTCATTTTTAGCGTCGTCGGTGCTGTCCGCAGGAGATGTCGAGCTGGGATCCGAGGGCATCTCAAACAGAGCCAATGACTCGGACGTGTTCGTGACCTCCGCGGACGGTTCGATAAGGGTGCTGTCTATGGATGCTCCTATCCGATCATTGTGGACCGCTACGGGCATAGATGGGAGATCATCTGAATGTCGTGTCTGCCCATTGTCTGGGATGAATATGCCGCTCGCTGAGTCGGGGTTATCGCCGCATCCCGCTAGACAGATCATCGCCACAAGGGCGATCCCGGCGAGACGATATTCGGTGTCTTGAATCTTCATGAATAGGCTCCTCTTTTAAGATGATTCTCAGTGTGGTGAGGAGGTATGTCTTTATCCATCATTCTATACTTATAAATAAGTAATATTATGTGTAAGGGCTCCCAGTGACCATCTCGTCACGCTGGGTCTCTGGGCAGGTCAAGTCGATGTGCTATCGTAGACCAGGAGCGTGAATCGGCGCGCGAACGTCCTCAAGACAGGCATGGAGTGAGCGTGAGTAATCATTATCTGATGATCCTTTTAGGGGTGCTCTTCTTGGGCTGCGGCGACGCCGCTGATTCGGACCCCATCATGATGGAGGTCGCCGAAGACGCGGGGACTTTCGTGGATGACCAGGGGCTGGCCGACGATGACGCCGAAGGCTCCAGGCCCGACGCGATGCCCGCTGAGGACGCCGCGGTGGTCACGTCTGACGCAGGCGTCTTTGCGGACGCGACGTCCAGAGCGGACGCTGGCCCGGTCATGCCAGACCAGGGCGTCATGCCTCCCGAAGGGCCTCCACCGACTTGGGTCGACTGTCATCTCGCCGCTCGGGATGGTGAGCTCGTCGCTTCGACGCTGGCTCAATGTGATGAACTCCATACGAGTCCCCCTGAGGAGAGGATCTACGGCGTCCGTTTTGTCTTCCTGTCGGATCCTGGAGACTTGATGGATTGGATCCAACCGCGCCTCGACGCCGCAAATCGTATCTTTGAGCCGGCTGGCATCAGCTTCACGCTCGCGGCCATCGTGGAGGTTCTTGATGGCGAGGTCGAGTATCTGACGGGTTCGCAGTCACTCACGCTCGGGGAGCGGCTCGGAGACCTGCGAGGCCATCTGGAGATGCCAGATGCAGAGATCGCGGGGCTCTTGGAGACCCTTAGAGAGCGACTGCTCAGCTCTGGGGCGGACCCTACGGTCGCCTCGGCGCTGTCGCCAGAGACGGCGTTTACAGACCAGCTCTTTATGCGGTTGATGGCGAGGGCGCACCCTGAGGATATCTACGTCGCCGTCGGCACGGTGTCTGAGCGTCCGGGGGCCGGTGGGCAAGCGCCTCCCCCATTTCATCCCATCCCGACCCTTGAGCGGAGCGTCGTGTCGGTGCGCGCTGGAACTAAGAACACTGTCGCTGCCCATGAATTGGGTCACTACTTTGGGCTCAAGCATCCTCACAGCCATTCAGCAGGCGGTCCGAATTCCCATCTCTTTGGATTTCGTCGAGTACAAAACTCCTATCGCGCGAGGGACACTCACCAGCTCATGGAGGTCGTAGATGAGCACTTTGGGCCGGACTTGTCCGGTCCCGTCGGCACACCCTTTATTCCCTATGACGCTAGCGTTGATGAGATCTCGGACTTTGAGGCGCTGCGCTTTGCGTTGATGGACACCTGGGTACGCTGGAGAGTCACCCACACCGGTGATCTACAGCCCTATGGGACGTATAGCGACTTCATCCAGGCTTGGCGCCGGGGAGACCAAATCTCCATGTCCAACTATATGTTCATGGAGGGGGAGAGGAATATGAACAACTGTACGTGGCAAAATGAGGAGAGAGCGTTCAGGTGCATCTATCCCGATGAGGAGTCGCCGCTCGAGGGGAACGCGCCGTTGCTGGATGGTTATATCCTCTTTGATGATGGGACTAAGTCCAACGTCATGAGCTACATCCGGATTCAAGGTCCGAATTCACCGGCGACGAATTACGGTCTGTTTGATGAGCAGGTCGACGTGATCCGCGTCAGCGCGAACGCACCGCAGCGTTTGGCCCTTCGAAATTACGCTCTTGAGACAGAGTGACTCGCCGGACGGCGTAGTTGATTCAGCCAACAGCTCGCCCTGATCCCCCCGACCAAGACAGACCGCGCCACGCCCCGAGCCTCTTCGTCTCGAGCGCGGCCAGGGAGAGCGCCATAGACTGGGTTCGGTGTGACCGCTTGTGAGTGGGGGGACGAGCGAGGTGTGAATTCGTGAAGACAGGATCTAAGCCGAGTCTCAGTGTCCCCTTTCGCAGCTCAGCCACCGCTGGGGGACGAGCTCAAATGATCATCCTTGTAAGGTCTTTGCAACACTCATAACCTCAAGGTTGGGGGTAGCATTTATTTGGGAGGGAGATCATGAGTTCTGATGGCAATAAAGACCCGATGGCGCAGCTTAAGGCGTATCTAGAGAAGGCCAACGCGCTCGCCGACTTAATCGCAGATCCAATGAAGGTGAACGTCGGGTTAGCCGTCGGGATCTTTGCGGTCTTCTTATCACTGACGTCCGGACTCTTATCCTTTTTAGGTCTCTTACTGTCGGTGCCCGCTGGGTTTTTGGCGTATCGCGGCATGACAAAAGTTGAAGATAAGTCCCTAAAGAAGCGCGGTCTGTACGGCCTCGCTGCATCGGGACTCGCGATATTTTGCTTTCTCTTCTTTGGCCTCCTGTCCAGCTCCTCATCGACGAAGAGTAGCTCGACGAGGAGCTATGGCGGCACCGCGAAGAAGGTGAGCGCCGATGGTTTCGATGGCACCTGGTATCGCGCGGGTTCATGTGAGGAGTTCGAGCTCAGTGGCGATGAGGCCAGCGGGACCCTGTGGTATCTCACAGAGGGTAAATCGGAGATCGCCGAGGTTCAGGCAGCACCGGCGGCTAAGTCTGCCGCGGGCTTGGCGGCGCAGATCAAAGAGAAGAAGGGCCGCCTGGCGCGCGTTGAGGCAGGCGCCTCAAAGTGGAAGAGCGAGGCCTTCACTCTAGGCACAGGCGAGAGGACCGTGGTTGAGTCGGGGAAGGGAAAGATGATGATCGTTCCCCTGATGAAGGTGAACGACGCGTCCTGCGCCGGAGCCGTTGAGTTAGAGGGAGCGAATCTGCGCCTCTATGTCCATGAGAAGGCGTCCTCACTTCCGAAGCCGCGGAGCGCTGATAAGCCAGCCTATGTCCCGGGCGAGGTGAAGACCGCGACTCTAAAGATGAAGAAGGAGAAGGCCTGTAGCCGAAGCGGTGACTGCGATTCTTACAAATGCGTCAGCGGTTATTGTCAGGATGGTGAGGTCGGCAATCCATGCAAGCGCGCCTCCGATTGTGAGGACTACAAGTGCATCAAAGGTGTCTGCCAGTCCAACGAGAACGGCACGATCTGTGAGAAGAACAGTCACTGTGAAACAAGCAAATGCGTGGGAGGTATCTGCCTGCCGATGGATAACGGCACGCCATGCGACCGCAATTACCACTGCGACAGTGGCAAGTGTATGGACAAGGTCTGCTTGTCCAAAGATGACGGCACGCGATGCGCCAAGAGCTATGACTGCGAGAGCGGAAAGTGCTCCGCCGGAATCTGCACATCTAAGGCGGACGGAACCCCCTGCGAGAAGTCCTGGGACTGCGATGACTCCGATTGCGTCAACGGCGTCTGCGGCGGCAAAGAGGTGGCGGCAGCCGACGCAAAGCCACTCCCGAAGATCTGCAATGGGCACTCATTTGTCTTCACGCGCGAGAAGCCGGCTTCGTGCGCTGCTCCCGCAGACCAAGCGAAGACCATCTCGGCTGCTCTCAAGGGAGAGATTCAGACGCTAGAGGCGTCTTACACTACGGTCAAGGAGGCGGAGCGTAAGAAGCGAAACACCGCGGGCTCGGGGGCCAAAGCCGCCAAGTACCCTCACCAATGTGATGACCTAGACCCGAGCATCCACAGTGAGATTAAGGGTATGAAGGGCAAGTGTATCCCGAGCGGAAGCGCGTGGTGGTTAACCAACGCCGATGACGGAGCTAAGAAGGTCTCTGTACCATCGGGCTATTCTGACAATAATGACTTCGCGCTCCTCGGGGGCCCCAATAAGTACGCCGGCGAGAGCAGCAGTCTGTCCAAGCGAGACAAACGCGCCGCGCGGTCCGCGGTCAAGAAGCGACTCTATGCCACGACGAACGTGAGCTGTGATTTCAAGTTCATCGAGGTGACCAAGAAGCTGACGGCGGTGTGTGAGTTCGATGGCGGCGAGCTGTGTGCCTCCGGTGGAGTGAGCTTCAAGAAGAAGCAGAAGTGCACCCGCGAATGCTACCGGCCAGGCTCTTGCGGCAGCTGTAGCAGCCACAGCGACTGTAGCGGGTGGCTTTGTGGCTGCTCACGGTCTAGGTGTTTCTTCGGTCGCTGCACGCGTTGCCCAGCGGACTGCACCAAAGAATGTGAGGATCCGACGTTCGTGAAGAAAGGTGGCAAGCCACTCAAGATCTCTATGAAGGTTCCTAAGAACCGAGTGGAGGAGGCCAAGAACATCTCCTCTTCATCGGGTCGACTCACCTTCAAGGCGAAGTCTGTGTATCGCAAGGTCTTCACCAAGAAGGAGAAGAACTGGGACGACAAGTGGGAGCGCAGCCTGGAGCATGACAGCGGTTATTTCGTCAAGATCGCGCCTGTTCGCTTGATGGTTGGAACGAACAAAGGGAACACCTTCACTCTCAAGGGTCGGGGGGCCTGGAAGTTCAAGTCAACGCTCTCAGGCACCAAGCTGTCTGTCAGCTGCACTGACACGAAGTGCACAGCCAAGACCGTACGTTGAACCACGTTCAGCTAGGCTAGAATACTCCACCGGCGCCCAGGGTTTTGGCTGAAACCTGGTGAGAACGCTGACTTGGTTGATGACGGTTTCATGGGCGAGTCTGAAGCCAGAATAGGATCCCTCGATCCGGGGGGGGGACGCTCGGCTTACGGAGCTGGACAAGTTACCTCGGTCACGGCGCTAGCGCTCTGAGGAGGCTGCTCCGCATCAGGGTGAAACCTCTATTCGAATTGCATCTGGGTACTGCCGCTCAGGAAGCCATCAGCCTCACCGGCCGCCGCCGCTTCAGCGAGAGTCTCTGCGCTCTGGCCACCGTTCATCAGCTCATCACGTACCGCGGTTACGGCCTCCGATGAGACGAGGCCATCCTCGTAGAGATCGAGCATCAGGGGCCACGCACCGGAGTGATACCTGACGATGCCCTCAATCGCGTAGTCGGCGACATCATAGTGGCTGCTCGTGTACGCGGTCCGGTTGATA
>CALELH010000064.1 GCA_937902595.1 uncultured Myxococcales bacterium | reverse complement strand
TCATCACTTAAACTCTCGACAAGCGTGCGCACTGATGCGTCCACACTCGCAGCGTCCCCCCCCTCAAATTCAACCAGATTAATGGCCGCTACAGGACCGGTAACGCCACTCTCGACCGCCTCACGAATCTTGGGGTACAAAGCGTCGTCTCGAGCCAACTTCAGGATGGTCTCATCGATAGTCTCTATCGCCGATGGACGTAATAAAACGAGGTCCTCCGCGTTGCCAAGCGCGTCTTGGAAAGCTGCGTACTTGAGCAATACGAGTCGACGTTCTCTCGGAATCGGGGTCAGCTTAAGCTTAGCCTCAACGACAACGCCAAGGGTCCCTTCTGAGCCGGACAGGAGCGCATTGAGGTCAAAGTCTCCGGTGTCCGAGTCCCAAAGCCGCGCGAGATTATAGCCCGTCATGAACCGTCGAAGGTTTGGAAACACCCGATTGATCGCGTCCGTGTTCTCTCTCACGATTTGATGCAAGGTACGGTAGATTTCACCGACTCGCCCCGGTTCATCCTCCTGGAGGCGGAGTCCTTCGGCGTCCTGACGCACTGAGTCGAGCACGGTACCATCTAAAAGAACGGTACGGAGACCCAAGACATGCTCGCTAGTTTTCCCGTAAACTCCCGACCCTTTACCCGCTGCGTCAGTGCTGATCATCCCGCCGATGGTGGCCCGACTGCTCGGCGAGAGGTTCGGCGCGAAGAAGACGCCATGGGGTCTAAGGTGGTTGTTGAGCTGGTCCAAGACGACCCCTGGCTGCACCCGAACCCACCCTTCCTCTAGATTCATCTCCAGGATGTTGTCCATGTGTCGGGAGACATCCAAGACGAGCCCGTCGGTCAAAGACTGGCCGTTGGTTCCGGTCCCACCACCACGAGCGGTCAGCGTGACGCTCCGAAAGCGTGTCTCGGCGAGCAACCTTAGAGACACCGATACGTCTGACGATGCCCGTGGATACAACACAGCTTGAGGTAGCACTTGATAGACGCTGTTGTCGGTCGCGGTAAGGAGCCGCGCTGCATAATCTTGGCGTACCTCGCCGCCGTAGCCAGCCCCTGGTAGGGCGGCCAAGAACGCGAGGTATTCGTCGGCGATGAGTTCGCCCGGATTGAGGCGTGGGATCACGCGGATACAATGCCAGAACGGGCCGCCGCCGGCCAACTGAAAGAAATAATTCGCACGAAGTTTCTTATGTGATCCCGCGAGAGCGCCGCGAGTCAGCGTCTCATGGAGATGTACGTCTGCGGCGAAGAGCCATGGTGATGAACATCAGCGCCCAATACCAGGACCCACCGGGAGCCGTCGGCACAGTGGAGCACCCATCGCTGCTCGCGCGGCGCTCATAACCGCCGGGACCAGGGTCTGCGACGCTGATTACGATTGGGTCATCGTCCTCGATGGTCTCGCCATCCCCGGGATCGTCCCCGACCTCATCCTCAGTGAGGTCCAATCCATCGCGTCCTTCTAGACATGTGTAGTCAGACCCGCACAGGCCACGCTCACCGTAATCGGCGTTCACGCAGATCGAGTAGCTCTGAAAATCCTTACAGATGGTAGTTCCGTCGCCAGGGCAATCAGCGTCGACCTCGCAGACCATGAAACACAGCCCATTATCCCCGCAGTAAGCGCCAGGCCCGCAGTCCCTGTGCTGAGCACACGCATCACAGACCGAACACTCGCGGTCAAGCTGCTCATCGCATGCGTCGCCCACACCGTCATCATCTAGATCACGTTGGTCTTCATTGGCGACCTCGATGCAGTTGTCTTCATCGTCA
Organism: uncultured Myxococcales bacterium; assembly: GCA_937902595.1. Classification (GTDB taxonomy): domain Bacteria; phylum Myxococcota_A; class Bradymonadia; order UBA7976; family UBA1532; genus UBA1532. The sequence continues at coordinate 6,640 of CALELH010000064.1, read as the reverse complement.
TTGATACCATCTTCATCCACATCGACGACGGGTGGCAGGGCCCACTCTGGGGCCGTATAACCGCCCACATCCGCGGCCTCCTGGGCGATCTCGACGATCCACTCACTCCACGCGTGAACCGAAGAATAGGTTGGGTTCTGACAGACGCCGCCCCCTCGAGACAGGGCGCCCAAAACACGCCCCTCTGAATCAAGCGCGGGACCACCAGAGTCGCCCTGACATGTACCGTCGTCACCGACAAACTCTGCGGCGGTGACCTGATTCCCGGTCACCCTGGGACAAGTGGCTCCAGAGCATAGGATCTGGCGATCTTCGATTCTCCGTCGCTGGCCTGCGCCGCGATTATTGCCTGTGTGCCCATAACCTACGGCGGTGAACCGCTCACCCGCATAAGGCAGAGAGTCGAGTCTCGGAACTAAAGGCTGCGCCTCGCTCTCAGGAATTCTGTTTTGCAGTATGAGGAGAGCGATGTCATTTCCACAGCTGATGGCGCCCTCCACCGGGACGACGATTCGGCGCACCCCATAATATTGAGCGCCTCGACTCATCTGAGCGTTGGTCGTCACATAAAAGCCGCTCGCTTCGTAAACGCTCCCAAACCGACTATTGCCGCAGTCTATCTGCTGAGAGCTCTCCGCGACGCAGTGTTGTGCGGTTAAGATGAGATTGGGAGCGAGCAGTGAGCCCGTGCACATCCCCTGCCCACGTCCGGTCTGAGCGACGATCCCGACGACGTTAGAGCTCGTGAAATCATCGACCCCGCCACGAATCGCGTGCTCCGATTGTTCAATAATGAGTGGATCACCTTGAGCACCAGGCTGACAGGCGGTCATAGCCGCCAAAAGAACACTAAGCGCTGCTCGATCTACGATCCGCCTCATTACCACCATCCTGCTGTCTAAGAAGAACACATCTGTTTATACGTGGTTGCCACATACGCGATGTTAAGATTCCTCAGATTGCTCTTAAGTTACTCCGTTCAACGATGTCTACAGACCTAGTGTAGCGGAGAGAGCCTCCGGGATCATTCTTGACTCAGTGTCGACTCGCCCGACAGGCATCGCTAACCAGCAAGACCGACACGACGGGCGACCTCGGAGAACTCTGGATCATTCCGGAGCCTCGGCGCGGAGGTGAGGCCATCGCTGAGCGCAGCCCTCGCTGTATCGACCCCCTCGTTGCGCTGTAATAAGACGACCCAATGAAAGAACATCGTGAGCGGCGCTGATGGATGCGCCAAGAGCTGCTCGAGCAGCGAAGGCACACGCTGATAGTCAGAACAGTCCATCGCCAACGCACACACGTTTGTGAGCAGTTGAGCGCGTCCAGGAGAGTTCTGACGGGTATGCTCTACCACTGGGTGCAAGAGTTCATAGGCTTCAGCGTAGCGCTGATTCCGAAGATAAATGGAGCCCAGCTGCTCATAGACGAACCAGCGATGCGACTCCTGAGGATGCGCAGAGTCCGCGCTGTGTGTCTGAAGGGATCTCAAGACGGCTTCCAAATGCGTCGCCGCTTGGGCATGGTCGCCCACCTCAAGAGATCTCACTGCTTCAGCTAATCTCTGCTCATTCGTTAGCTCAACCCCGCCTTCGACAAACCAAGCCTCGAAGAGGCTCATGATATCCGCGACGGTGTCCCGGCGTACGTGACGGGCGTCCTCCTTGAATGGAGTCTCCGCCAGAACCTTTACAACCTCAAACGCAGGAAAATATGTGACATCATCACCGGCGTTTCGCACAAACTCGTCGACCACCGCGCGCAGCATCGACTTTCCCGCGGTATCCGCGATGACGCTATTTACTCGACGGAAGGTCGCCCTCAATGGGACAGGTGAGACAGTAATCAGGACGTGCGCGTCGGGGTTTGCCGCCTTGAGCAGCTCGTAAGACCGGTTGAGATTGTCCAAGTTTTCTTGATACGTCGACATCCGGAAGCCGTGAATCTCCGGATCAAAGATCTCTTGTGGCGGAACCATAGGAAAGACAGAGTCGTCCCTCTTATCATACCAAATCTCGGATTGCCCTACGGTGATGATGATCACTTTGGCGGTGGTGAAAGCCTCCCGCACTGCATCTCTATGCTCAATCAGCTCCGCCTCCATCTCGTCTTCCGAGTCCCAGGCCAGCATGTATCGGTAGGGCTCGAGCAAACGCTCTTTGCCGTTCTCAAACAGGCGCCAGCACTTGGTGACCGGCTCGAAGGCTCCAAAGGCACGCTCAAACTCTTGACGGATGCTGAAGGTGTTAAAGACGCGGTCGTAGCGAGCAGATCCCGACTCGGTACACACGCCGGTCGCTGTCTGAACATAGTTGTATCCGTTGTCGATCAACCAGGTCTTGATCTCTCGCGCGAAACAGCTCCCGATGGACGCGATAGGTGTCCCCTTCTCAATGCGAAGGTTTGTGCCGTCGTTCTGTTTGAGAAAATCCACCTTCAACTGCTCTAACGGTGGATAAAGACGCCAGGTCTCAAGGCCGAGGATCTTTACCTCAGCCAACCCCTTGCGGTTAGGATTATAAATATACATCTGGACCCCCTGTCCTTTGCTCGTCCTGAGCGGTTCATCCTTGAACGCTGTCCTTAGCGTAGGCATGTCGACGACCGGATCGAACACAAATTCCCGGCTCACATACATCATCGACCGGGTAGACGAGTTCTTGAGCCGTCCACTCCGTAGCCCATTTAGAGATGCCTCCAATGAGGGAAGGTTTCAGACATCGTGAAGTAGATATTGCGCGGGCTTCAGGGCGAGGCCTTTAGACAAAAAAAAAGCGCCGGCAATGCCGACGCTTTTCTTCTGGATTCGCTCTAAATTAGCGCTGCTGAACCTGAAGCTCTCCACCTGACTTCACTGCTGCGTCCTTCAAGTCCTGAAGGGCGCGACGACCGACGTAACGTGCGGCCGCGAGAGACTCGATTGAGGCAAAAGGGCGTCCAGCGGTGATGCTGCGGACTGCGCGCACGTTAAGGATAGCGTCGAGGCCTTCGAAGGAGACCTCATTCGCGAAGTTGAGGACATCCTCAGCCTCGAAGACAGTGAAAGGAACGCGGTCGTAGACGCCCAGAACGTCCCCAGCCTGAGGTACGAAGCCGAGCTCTACTGCGTAGCCGAGAATTCGAAGGATGGTCTTGGCGCCAACCCACTTCACTGCATCGACCTCGTCGACGGACTCGAAGCGGTTGTCGTCCCAGGTTCCGTATACGCCGTCAGGACCATTACGGTGATGAATCAGGCCACTCGCCGACCGCTTGTCGAGGCGAGCGTCGATGTCCAACGTCTCAAAGGTCGTCTCGGCGTCATTCAAGAACGCGAGAAGACCGACGGCGTCAGCGCTGCCATTCGTCAGCTCGTGAGTGATGGTGCCTGCGGCCTCATTATCAAATACAACCGTGATGCCTTCTTCTTGGACGTCGCCACAAGCGACGAGAGCCAAAACCAAAGCACACGCAAACATTCCACGTACAGATCGCATAACGACCTCCTACAAATGCCCCTTAAATGGGGTCCGTTTTGAAGTGCGGGGCTTACGTCACCGGAGAAGGACTCTCCAGCGCATTTTACGAATCACTTGATAGTGAACCGGGACGTGCCACTGGCCTCATGGCCAGCTCATTTATCGCTAACTTAATTACGAGGCGGCTTATAACGATCTGAGATCAAGTGATCAACTTTTTTTTACGAATGTCTGTCTTTTTCTCTCGATGCCTCCAAAACCTCAGGGGCAAGCGACACTCACAGAGAGAGAGTAGGTGTTGTTTCCGTTCCGACCTGGCGGCGCCCAGGGATAGACGTTAAATCGAATATCAACGATCTCGCCGAGGTTCTGCCATCTATATGACTCACGGCCAGCGCAGGGCTCTTGAGACTGCCCCAGCCTTCCCTCGTTGGGGTGCCATACATCAAGGTCAAGATCGACCCCGTTAAACCCATGTTCAACGGTGATATCTAGCACTCCATCCTCACACACCTCGACCCGATACCAGTCAGAGAAGTCGGCGCCGCCGACGGTGAGACCGCGATAAACACCTGGCTGAATTTGACGCGCTCCATTTTGATCCTGCCCCCCGATATCTCGGGCTTCGCGCGGCGACACGCCATCGTGATTACAACGTCCAGGACCAAAATTGCCCCCACCCATGTCAACGGGATCTATCACAGCGGCGTCAGGGTCCTCAGGGACCCCCTCATCGATAACCGGGTCAGGGAGATCAGCGTCAACAACGGGAGCCGCGTCGGGCATAGGAGCCGCGTCAGCGATGGGACCAGGGCCAAGATCTTCCTCTGGCCCGTCAGCGTCTCCATCGATGCCGCCATCGTTCGCAACAGCTGCGTCCGGGTCCGTGATACCCATGTCCCTCAATGTCATGGGGCCAGAGTCGGAGGTCATCATGGGTTCAGAATCGGAGGTCATCATAGGGGCTGCGTCTGCGAGGACATCGGAGTCCTGTTCATTCGGGCCTCCGTCCTCGTCGAGACCTTGATCCAGTAAAGGAGGCACGAGCATGTCCATCTCTGCCACCATCGCGTCACGGCCAGGTACGCAATCGAAGGCGCCGCCCCCAACAGGTAGACACCGGTATCCTGGCGCACAGGCATCCGCCGCGCGACGACAATCAGCTCCGCTGGCGGCGTCTTCGGCTCCGTCACAGCCTGCGACAGATACGACAAGCCCCAAACACAACCCAAGTGAGATGCGATTCATGGACCCCTCCCCTTTCTTTATCCTGGCGGTGGACCGCAAGCTTAGATAAACGATCTAACCATGAATCCGGAGGCCTGCAAAGTCGATAGACCTACCGCTTCGGCTTTCCTGAACATTCACTGAGGTCACACATGCCGACGCCACAGACGCTGGTCATTATCGACCCAGCCACCCGGACAGCCGAGGTGGAATGCTATGAAGAGATCGCGCATCGCGCTGCGCCCCTATCGTCCTCGTACCACCTACCTGCGTTGGAAGGGATGAGCTCCCTTCAGGGGCTCGAGCGGACCGACGCCATTATCATCTTGGGGAGCGGCGCGTCCGTATACGATGATCTCCCCTGGCAACGCCCCCTTAACGAATGGGTGTACGAGAGGATGGAGGCGGGTGTTCCGACCCTCGGTATCTGTTACGGGCATCAGATGCTCGCTCACATCTACGGTGCGCCTGTGGACCTATTGTGGGACGGCCACAAGGAGAAAGGTGTTCGGCAGGTCAAGCTTCACTCCGAGCGACTGGGCTTGAGAGATCAAGAAGGCCCGCTTACGGTCTCCCACCGAGAGGGCGTGACCCAATGCCCATCCAAGTTTCGAGTTTTCGCAACCAGCCCTGCCTGTTCGATAGATGGTATCGAGCACCGTATCTTGCCGATTTGGGGCGTCCAACCTCACGTGGAGGCCGTGGACGGGTTTGTCAGAAATAATGAGATCAGGGTCACGGACCCAGAGGCGACCTTCGCCTACGGATATCGCTTCATTGACGCGTTTCTTAACTTCGTGCTGTCCAATGGGTGACATGACCCCCCAAACTCAGAAAGGTGTGTCTCTATGAGCTCAGAAAGAACCGGAATCCTTTTCATGTGCGTCGCCAACTCCGCGCGGAGTCAAATGGCTGAAGCGCTCGCCAGGTCAATGCTCGATGGCCGCCGAGAGGTGTACAGCGCAGGCTCAGAGCCCAGTCGGGTCAACCCCTTCGCTACAGAAGCCTTAGCTGAGATTGGACTCTCGACGGAAGGTCATACTTCAAATGGCGTCGATGACGTTCCGATGGAGCGAGTCCGCTTCTTAATCACCCTCTGTGCCGAAGAGGTCTGCCCCTATGTTCCTGGTGACGTCGAAAGGCTGCACTGGCCTCACCCCGATCCCGCGGGAGCCGGAGATACACGTGCAGAGATCTTGGATAACTTCCGGTCGGTGAGAGATGCCATAAGAGACCGCATCCGGAGCTTTCTCGAGTCCATCGCCTGAGCCACTTGCCGTAAGCTCGACGACGGGCGATGATCCGAACAGCGTGAACCCTAGACGGAGACGAGATGGCCTCTCATGACCAAACGGCGCTTCTTACGAACTCTGTCCGTGACCTCACCCCATCTGCGACCCTCGCGATCAATGAGCGAAGCGCCGCCCTTCAGTCAGAAGGTCGACAGGTCTTCAAGCTGGGTCTTGGCCAGTCACCGTTTCCTGTACCGAGCCCGGTCGTCGAGTCGTTGCGAGAACACGCAGGCCAGAAGGACTATCTCGCAGTACAAGGCCTGCCCGAGCTGCGCGAAGCGATCGCGGCCTGGCACCGCCGGCGAGACAACGTTGACGCTGTCGCCACTCGAGTCCTAGTCGGACCTGGATCCAAAGAGCTGATGTTTCTAATTCAGCTCGTGCACAACAGCGTGCTCACCATCCCGAGACCCTCCTGGGTCTCATATGCGCCGCAAGCCGGCATCCTGAACAAGCCTGTCGAGTGGATTGAGACACGCCAAGAAGATGGATGGCGCTTGTCACCTGCGGCCTTAGATGCGACCTGCCGAGCGACCCCTAATGCCCGGCGACTCCTCATACTCAACTATCCCAACAACCCAACAGGTCTGACCTATGATCAGGGACAGCTCGTCGAGCTCGCTGAGGTCACTCGAGACCATGGCGTGGTCGTGTTGTCGGATG
>CALELH010000063.1 GCA_937902595.1 uncultured Myxococcales bacterium | reverse complement strand
GAGGCAGAGGCAGAGGCGACCGCCCGGGCAGAGGCTGCCGCCGCGGCTGAGGCAGAGGCAACCGCGCAGGCAGAAGCAGCCGAGGCAGCAGCGGCGGCTGAGGCAGCAGCGGTTGACGCGGCTCAGGCCGAAGCAGAGGCCGCAGCCGCCAACGCAGAGGGAGATGGCGCCGCAGCTCCGAGTGATGGACAGCCGGACGCAGTGTTTACCGGAGACGCGGGGCTCACAATGGTGTCGCCGATGGAGCGACCAACGGAGATCCAGACGCAGCTCCCCGGGGAGGACATGACTGTCTGTGGTTCCTGCGGAGCCGTAGTTCCGGTCAACTTTAACTTCTGCGGCGTGTGTGGCTCGAAGGTTGAGCCACTCCCACTTGATGGAGCGAGCGGCGGAGATGACGCAGACGCGGCGCCTCAGAGTATTGGCCGACTCGTCCTCATTCACCCAGATGGTACAGAAGGAGAGACCTTCGATTTAGGAGATGGGAATCTCGTTTTAGGCAAGGACTGCGAGACGCCGCTCTTCTCTGGAGACCCTTATCTATCGCCTCTTCATGTTCGGTTTGAGTGCTCCGATGGTTGGTTGATGGTCCATGATTTAGGGAGTTTGAATGGGATCTTCATTCGACTTCGCGGTGAGGTCGTGCTGGAGAGCGGCGATCTCTTCCGGATCGGGCAGCAGCTCCTTCGTTATGAGAACATACGAGAGACTGACCTTGGCCCGGTTGAAGATGGTACGCGGGTCGTCGGATCTCCTTCGAGTGGCATCTGGGGAAAGATCTGTCGGGTGTATAATCTTGGGTCGACTTTGTCGGAGTGGACCCTCAAGACACCCGAGGTCTACATCGGGCGAGAGCGCGGAACGATCTCCTTTCCTGAGGACATCTTCGTCAGCGGTACCCATTGCCGCATTCGTCGTTTGGATACGTACTGTGAACTCTCGGATCTCGGCAGCACAAACGGGACGTATGTCCGGCTGAAAGAGCCTACGGCGGTGTCCTCCGGAGATCTCTTACTGCTCGGACAGCAGCTGTTTCGTATTGAGCTGGTCTGAGTCTGTCTCGGAAGCCCTCAGTCCTCGGCGAGGGAGAGCCCATCGACAAATCGGGTAATGTCTATATTCGTGCGGGTTGGATGCTCGATGGGGGCGGTGTGTGTACCGTCCTCAAGCATCAACAATGAGCCCTGGGGAAGCCTGCGCGCCATCTCTTCCGAGAGGTAGGCTGGAGTAAAGCGGTCATGTTCGCCCGCGATGACCAGCGCTGGGACCTCAATGTCTTCGAGGAAATCGTCTGCTGAATGAGCCGCTGCCCCTGCGAGCATACGGAAGAAGAGCGCTGGATCCATCTTTGACAGGTGCTCGAGGTATGGCCCGAAGTCTTGACGACGAGTGAGGTCCGGGTGGACCTCGGTTAGCCGCGCCACGTGGAAGGCGATGGGGAGGTTTACGAGGGTACGCCAAACACTCTTTAGTGGGCCGCCTCCTGCGACTGTCGCCCGCTGAAGATAGGGCAGCATCTTCTCCATGAGCGTATCGTCATGAAAGGTCGCGACTGGATTTTGGAAGCTACCGCACATGAGCACGAGGGCGCCGACATGCTGTGGGTGGCGTCGCCATAACTCCAGGGCCACCTGCACGCCCATGCTGTGGCCTAGCACAACGGTTGGATTCCGACGCACACCTGCCAGCAGCACGCTCCAATCGTCAGCGATATGTCGGATGTCGAGATTATCGGTGTTCTTGGGGCTTTCGCTCAGCCCATGGGCCCGCATGTGCATGTGAATGACGCGTCCACGGGTCTCCAGCTCCGACCGAAGGTATCGCCAAACAAAGCCATCGCAGCCAATCCCGTCGCACAAGACAAAGTCAATGGGGCCACTCCCGCTTACGGTGTAGTGCAGCTCGGTTCCATCGAAGCTCTTGAAGCGTGTCTCGCTCATTTCGCTGTCAGCCATCTCAGTTGGACCATTCCGGGGGGGCCTCCGATGCGGAGACGCAGCTGCTTGAGCTTTTTCTGCCTTTGGAACACGGCTAGGTATCCTGTTCTTAGGCGGTCAGCATACTCGAAGTAGGGCCTATAGTCTGCGAGTTGGTCCTCGGACAGACGGACAACTTCGAGGGGAGCGATCGCGTCCCCACCTTCATCCACAAACATCCGAACGCTCAGAGAGCCACCGTCTCGGTCCAGGTCATTCCATCTCTGCTCTTGAGTGGCGATGGCGATGAAGAACGTGATGCCTCGTTCCTCTTCTTTCTTCTTCTCTTGAGTGAGGGAATATACCTCTCCGCCCGCCAGGCCACCGACTCGCGTCCTCTCTACGATGTACGCAGCGTTAAAGACAGGAGACAGGCAGGTGGCGGTAACAAAGAAACGGGACTCGACAGTGTCGTAGGCAACAGCGGACCGGGTCCATTGTTTCAGCATCCTGTCGTATGAGGTAGGAGCGGGGCTATCTGGGCTCCATCGAACACTCTGCTGGGACGCGCAGCCCAGGACCGTGAGCGCCCAAAGACAGAGCAACGCCCGCGACGGTCTCAGCATCAGCCCTCGTCCTGCCCAAACTCCGAGAGACGGAACAGAGCGATAGCTCGAAGTCCGTCTTCCTCAAGGCGCTTCATACCACCGACCTCACGGTCAATAATGACCGCCACACCGATGGGGTTGAGTCCAGCGTCTCGGACATACCCAGCTGCTCTGAGAGTGCTTCCACCCGTAGTGATCACGTCTTCGACGAGCACCACATCGCTACCGTCGGGGATGTTCTTCATCCCTTCGAGGTACTGCTGGGTGCCGTGACCTTTTGGTTCCTTCCGGACAAGATATGCCGGGAGATGACGACCCTGTGAATACGCAGCCAAGGAGGTCGCAGTCGCGAGGGGGTCTGCGCCGATGCTCATGCCTCCTACGGCGACCGCTGTGCGATCGGACCCCGACTCAAGCTCGCGAATCACACCGTACAGGTGATGACCTAACGCGAGCGCGCCCTCAGGATGCAGCGCCGTCTGCTTACAATCGACGTATTGATTGCTGGCTGCGCCTGACGCCAAGACGACCTCTCGTTCTTCATAAGACAGGGTCGAAAGTAGCTCTTTGAGTCGCGCTCGAGATGGGGTGTCGGAGGTCATTATTGCCTCTTCTTTACGTTAACCTTCTTAGTGGAGGCCGCGGCGGGGAGCTCAGGCTCCTCGACGGTCTCAGCCTCAGCGGGCGCTGAGCGAGGGCGGCTCGTCTTTGTCTTCGTTGAGCGGCTCGATTTCGCTGGGCTGGCGTCGCCGCCCATGTCGATGAGGCCTCGTACCTTCGCTCCGTCGTCCACGATGACCCGTGGCGCGGCGAGGTCGCCGACCACGATAGACTCACCCGTAAGATGGATCGTGTCAGTCGCGGTCGCGTCGCCGATAAGGATACCGTGAACGTAGATCGACGTCGCGTTGACGGTCGCATCGGCGCGTCCAGCGGAGTCGATCGTGAGCGCCCCGTCCAGAGCGATCTGACCTTCTACGCGTCCTTGGATCTCGAGATCCTCTGACCCCTCAAGGCGACCGCGAACGACCGTAGACCCAGTAATCAATGTGGCTGCTTTCGCCATGATTACCGCCCCACGTCCATATCGATGCTGCCCTTAAACCGAGCGCCATCAGCGATGAGGATACGGGGAGACTTCACGTCACCCGTCATCTTCCCGTCTGCCTTGATCTCGACTCGGCTTCCAGCGTCAATATTGCCAACGACGGTGCCATCGACCTCGACGGAGTCGGCTTCGATGTCAGCCTCTACCGTCGCTGAGTTCTCTACGTAGAGAGATTTACTCAGGTTAACCTTACCCTTAACCGTTCCTTGAACCACCAGCGCTTCTTCGCTCGTGATCTCACCCTCGATAGTGACGGTGCTTCCGATGACTGTGTTCGCCATGATGCCGTGCTCCTCCGTTCTAAAGCCCGAGCTGTACTCAGATAATGCTTGTTCTTAATCCACCGACGGGACGTCGAAGTCCATGCTCACTGTTCCCTTAAAGTGAGCGCCATCAGCGATATGGATTCTTGGTGTTGTCACGTCGCCGACCACGCTCGCGCCGGCCGCAACAGTGAGGGTCGAGCCTGCGGTCACATCGCCGGTCACCGACCCGTTAATCTCTATGTTTTCTGCATCGACCGTCGCCTCAAGGCTCGCGGACTTGGAAACCGTGAGGTCCTTGCTGGTCCGTACAGAGCCCTCGATGCGCCCTTCGACGGTGAGGTCCTCTTCGCCCGAGACGCTTCCACGTATTGTTGTTCCTGGTCCGATCATTTCGTCCTCCTGAGACGCGAGAAGTCGGCGAGTGTCATAGCCCGAGTAATCGTCTAAGTCAACGGCGCTCGGTCATACTTATCTGCCGCTCTTATCGACCAGTGATTCTGTATGGTGACGCTCGATGAATGAGCCGAAAGAGATGAGCTAATCTCGGATGATCGCCGCGTCTCGGCGGAGGAGTCCTTCGCCATCAGCTTGAAGACTGTAGAGTCGCTCTCCCTGGGCTAAGATGCAGACCTGCCAAGGGTGGCTAAAGAAGGTGTGATGAAGCAAGAGCGTCTGCTCGTCTAGGTCGAGCTCGTCAAGTCCTGTCGCGAGGTACCAACCAACGATCTCGCCCTCGGGGAGATTGTTTCGTTGCGCCGCGACGGCGGCCTTCCAGTGGGACGTGAAGTGGCGACGAACGTCGGCGACGTCTACCGCATGGGTTCCAGCGACATAGCCTTCGATCTCTACGAAGTCAGACTGGGTCTCTTCGCACCGGAAGTGGCGGCCGATGAGAACGCCTCCGGCCACCTGGTCTGAACGCCACCGACCATTGTACTTCAACTCGTCATACACATCGGGGTGTACATACGCTGCTGGCGGCTCGTCAGGTCGGACGCGCGTCAGGGGTCTCTTATTTGTTACAGGTTCAATCACTCGCCGGGTTTCTCACGAATAGCTATGTAGCACAAGCACCTGGCCGTCTTTTCCCTCATACAGAAGCTCAAATCTACTTTGTGTCGTTCGCTGTGCTTGCCTATGATGGGGGCAGGCCGAGTTCAGACTCGGGACGAATCTGGAGCCGCAGGCACCGTGCGATCATCGAAGAACGTGATAAAGAGCCTCGCCTTG
>CALELH010000062.1 GCA_937902595.1 uncultured Myxococcales bacterium | reverse complement strand
GACGACTACACCCTGGTTGACGCGAATCTGTGCACGGGACACAACTCCATCGGCGGAGACGTAGTCTACAGCCTCGAGAGCCCTGGAGATGGTCGGATGTTTGTTGAAGCGATCCCAGAGGGCGGATGGGATCTCTCCCTATACGTCGTCAGCGATTGTGGGAACCCAGCTCGAAATAGGGTCGCGTGCTCTGACACTGGGTTGTCGGAGTCAGTGGTCTTTGATCTCGAGGCTGGTGAATCCGTATTCGTGGTCGTGGATGGCTCAAATGGAGAAGGCGGTCCGTTCGATCTGCGTTGGGGGCCAGCAGACTGTCGTATAGATGTGGACTGTCAGCAGGGACGCTGCGTAGATTTTCGGTGTGTCGAGTAGAGGCTAAGTTCACGTCGAGGGTTCATGGAACGTCTTGTAATCCTGGGGTCACTCGCCGCGCTCGCGGCGATCACTTGGGCATTCCTGGGTAGCGTCGAGTCACCGGAGACGGCGCGTCCAGCGACTACATCGACTCCACCAAGTCAGAGATTCGTGCTCTCCACAGGCTCGGCGACCCCTGTCGCTGAGGCCGCATCCCTCGACGCGGGTCCCGTCGATGCGGCCGTGTTGACCCGAGCCCAGGTCGCGCGCTCAGGGTTGCTTGGACAAGACACTCGTTGGATTGCGCCGATAATGGACCAACCATCATGGCGCCGAATCTCGGCTGGTGACAGCCCGACTTTCAAGAACACAAACGGCGTCCTCTTAAAGTTTATCGCTCCGTCAGGCAGAGTCACTCAAGTCACGGCCGATTTTCCTGGTGGCGCGATGAGCGCAGACCTCACCGCTTTGACTGAGTATTTGATCGGGAACGGGACACATCTCCCTATACACTTCGAGGCTTATCGGCGTCCCGACGGAGCGCCGAAGTATGGAGACTTCTTAGGGGATGATGGCCGCCGGTACTATTACCGAGGCGTCCTTCGACAGACGGGTGAGGCCCCCTACGGCCCTAAGGAGTTCGCAGTCTCTACCCATCCCTTTGAGGGTCAGCCCATCCAGCTCAGTGAACATGACGACGAACATGAGAAGCCGCGGGCTCCTGTGCCCCTAGATGCGGGCGCGCCATAGGCCCTAGGGCACGCGGCTCGAGCCCGTCATTATCCTTGGACGACAGACCGGTATTTGGAGAGTTCGGAGCGAGGCTCTAGCTCATCCCCCTCGATCTCGATCCCTAGCCAGACCTTCTCCGGCAATCCAGGAAGGCGGGTGTCGTTCACACCGAGGAGAACTTCAAACCGGCCGGCAGTGACGGTCACATCAGGCCTATCTTCGATCCAGAGAGGGCTCGTGCTAGCGGCCTCCGGATAAAGGGAGAACTTCATAGGCACCACGCCTGACAGCTTAGTGCCTGACGCGCTGAGGACAGCTTCAATTCTCAGACCAGCGCGCGCAGGGCCAAGGGGAATACTCCGTCGGGTGGCTGGTTCTGACGGAGCCGTATCACCCACGTCCGGTGAAGCGCCGCCGTCATCGCCCAATGGGCTCTCCATTGGCTCCGTATCCGAATCCAGAGCCGTCGTCTCTCGAGCCGGAGTGATTTCGTTGGCTGTGAGCGGAGCTGGAGGCGCTGTCGGCGGCTCAGTGGGCGCGTCGGATCCAAAGATACTCGCCTTGATCCGTCCGAAGAGGCTTTCTTCGGACCGGTCGACAACCGGCGCCCCATGTACACGTTCGTACTCTGCCAGCATCCCAGTGAAGTTAAACTCGTCCTCTTCGGAGAAGTCTGGGTCATGGGGAGATCGGGGCAATGTTGGCTCGGCGTACGGCTGGCTCTTGATGACATTCCACAGTCTAATCGCCGTCTCTCTCTGATCTCCTCTGCCTTTGTGGGCCGCGTTATAGATGACACGACGCGCTTCACGACTTCGGAGGTGATAGAGGACCTCGAGGCTGGCTTTTTGATAGTCCGGGTCATCCTTGATCGGCTTGTGAACTTTCACGTAGCGATCATCTTTGGTCGCGAGTTTTCCGAGCATCGCGTTAAAGATGGGCAGATGGCGTCGAGAAGAGAGGCGGGCCAAGTTGAGAGCGAGGGCACGTTTCTCCAATTGGGTTTGTGCTTCGTCTTGACGGAAATGGTTAACCAAGTAGACAGCCAGTTTACCGTCTCCGCTCCAGCCAATTCGTTCTAGCACCTCCACTCGAACCCGGGCGTCAGAGTCCTTCAGGTGAGACACGAGCATACTGCGAATGTGTTCATTCTCTCCGAGGGGCAAGGTGCGCAGGACGCTTCGCCGAATCTCAACGTCAGGATGCACGGCGACTTTTTGGAGAAAGATGAGGGTGTCATCGTCAACGTCTGACAGTAGGGATAAGATCACCTCCACGAGAGGAGACTTAACGACCTCTTTACCCCAGAAGTGGATGTCATGTCCCAGTATGGATCGACTCAGTGATCGCTTGACCGTTGGCGGCAAAGCCCCTGACTCCATGAGCGTTGAAGCGATCCGCATCAACGCCGAAGCTCTCTCGGGTAGCCCATTGATTTGGTGCGCTCGACCGAGCACCTCCTCTACAGCCGTCGCGGCGGTCGTGAATTGTTCAGCATGAAGCAGCGCAGGGATGGCGAGAGAGTACCCAGTGATCAGGTCTTCATTCTGGCAACCCCGAGCCGCCGTGAGGGCCTCTTCAGAGGCTGCTCCGGCTTCATCGATACGACCGGCTCGGAGAAGCTGCGGGACAATGCTCGCGAGGCTTCGCGCCTTATAGAAAGGCTCGGTGACCTCTCTCGCTTGTCGAAGCGCCTCGAGTGGGTCCATAGCGCCGATGGACTCGTCGACGCCACCCCCGCCGCCGGCCATGGCGGCGTCTACGAAGTTAACGTCTCCGCTGACCATCGAGATGCGATGGAAGAACGGTTTCCCAAGGGTCGTTCTGATCAACTCGAGCGCCTTGGCGAGTCTCAAGAACTCGTCGTCTACATCACCGTCTTCAGCCTCGGCTAAGAACTCAGCTTCGGTGTCGACGTCGATGGTCTCAACGTCCCCATCACCTGCGTCCTCGCTGTCTGAATCTGATGTCTCTTCGACCTCAAGTTGATGCTCTCCGCTCATCTCGAGGGCGCGCTCTTTACGTCGCTCGGTTCTGATCTCTTGGAACTCGTCAAAGATGCTTCGAGTGGCGGTCAGCATCAGACGGTCGTCGGCGGCCTTCACGAGCTCGGAAAAGGGATCCAGTCCATTCGCGTCCAGGTCCACCATGAGCTCTTGGGCGAAGAGGCTAAGCTGCCTAAGAGCCTTAGCGTTGAGCCGCTTTGCAGAGCGGTGCGCGAAGTCCACGAGCTCCTCGGGGCTCACATTTCGGCTCTTTTTGTATCGGCGGCCCAGCAGAGAATAGATCTCCTTCACGGGCCATGGCACCGGCTGTCGCCGTCCGATTAATTCACTGTGATACAAAACCTCAAAATGCTCGCATTTGGCTTGTCTGAGGCGTCGTTTGAAGTCGATCTCTTCCTCAGCGGCGGTCCCTTCGACGCGCACGCTGATGGCCTTCGCGAACTCGATCAGCTCAAGCTGTTCAACCCCTGAATGAATTCGGATTGCGACGATGTTTCGCTGCTCGAAGGTGCTCGCCATACGCGCGATGAGCGTCATCATCCCGAACTTTCGGCGAACGACCCTGAGGGCGTTCTTGGGATCGAGGAAGGCATCGGTGCCCTCACGTTGAACGAGCAGCTCCTGCATGGAGAGGGGGGTGGACGCGAAGTCATGGGCGAACATGTCTTCAGAGCCGAATGACAAGAGGCTGACTAAGGAGACGCTCTCGGCGTAGTCCGTCAGGGCGCCCCCTACGTTGGCCGCGACCTCACCGCGAGCGACGGAGGCCTCCGGATGGTCCGGAATCCATATCTTGAACAAGGAGATAACGGCTTTCCTCAAGAGAGACTTCCGCTTCTCTTGCTCGGATCTCCAGTCCGCTGCGCCGGTTACGTTCTCGGGCATGTCTGATCCCCCATCTATACCGCTCTGCGCTTCCCAATCGACCCCAGTCCGTGTATTTGAGACACAGACAAACTCGGAAGTGAAGAGCCACGATGATCCCATCACCCGAAGCCCTCCGATCACACTATACCTCGTTTCTGAATTCTGACCGCATTCTCCTTACTGGTCACTCGCATCAGGCTTGGCCTGATGTCGCGAGAGACGCCATTCTAAAGGCGTTTTCGGATGCTGCTGCCCACGTCGACGATAAGTGGGCGCTCGCCTCTGAGCAGGCTGACGTGGTCAGAGACGCGGTGGCGGCCTATCTCGGCGCCGAAAGAGATGAGATCGCTTTGGGTCAGAGCTCTCATGAATTGGTGAGCCGTTTTTTGTCCGGCCTCGATTTTCGTAGACGACCTCATATCGTCACCACGACAGGGGAATTCCACAGCATGCGGCGCCAGCTCATGCGACTCGGCGAAGAGGGGATCGAGGTGACTTGGGTACCGGTGGAGCCAGCGGCGACCTTGTCACAGCGAATCGCGGACAGTGTGCGCGATGACACGGCTGCAGTGATGATGTCGACGGTCCTCTTCCAGACGTCTCGTGTGGTTGAAGGGGTGTCCGTGGCCATCGAGGCCGCTCATCGGCGGGGGGCTGAAGTTTTACTGGACGCCTACCATGCTTTTGGAGTCTTACCTCAAGGCTTGAGCGATTGGGGCTCCGCTCCGGTCTTCGTGACCGGAGGTGGCTATAAGTATGCTCAGTGGGGAGAAGGGGTCTGCTGGCTGCGTGTTCCGACAGGCTGTGCCCTTCGTCCGTGCTACACCGGCTGGTTTAGTGACTTCGCTGGTCTAGATGGAGAGCAGCAAGCCGTCCACTACGGGCCGACTCCGGCGAGTCGATTCGCTGGAAGCACCTACGACCCGGTGTCCCATTATCGTGCGGCGGCGGTTATCGAGTTTTTTCGCGAAAATAATATGACGGCTGAGCACCTCAGGGCGCGCTCTCTTCAGCAGACTCAGCGCATCATCGATTCATTCGAAGGTCTCCAGCTGTTGACGCCCCAGAGCCCGGAGCTTCGTGCAGGGTTTGTCGCGTACCGGGCGCCTGATGCCATTGGTTTGGTTCAGGCGCTCCAAGGGTTTGGCGTGATGACCGACTCTCGCGGCGATATCATTCGTTTTGGGCCAGCTCCCTATACGACGGATGAAGAATTGGACCGCGCCGCAGACGCTGTGAAACGTTCGATTCGCTCCCTCGGCGGATAAGTCTACTGGGCGAGTCTGGGAAACCATCGTGCGAATGATTGTCGTGATGGAGATTCCGAGATACCCTGTGCCGGGGACTCTTTATGGGAGGCATTTGTGGCGGCAGGTCCTGAGGACGACGCCGGCGTCGCGAAGCAAGTCAGGGACGCGCTTAAGCGACTGCGTGATGCGGCGACTATATTCTCGTCGGATCGTCCATCTTTTGATGAGGCGGCCGGTAAGGTCTCTGAGGCTTTCTCCAAGATTACCGGTGCCCACGGTGAGGTGGAACTCAGCGTCTCGACGAACCGAATTATGGTGGGCGAGGCCGAGGTCTATAAGTCTGAGTCGAGAACAGCAAACCTCGCATTCGATTTGTTTCGACAGGGTCTCCGTCGAATCTCCTTCAAGCCCGGTTTGGAGCCTGGAGAGGTAGAGTCTTTCGTAACTCGGTTCGCTGAGTGTCGATCAGCGGATCAGATCGATGAGGACTTTGTCACGACGATGTGGCAGGACTCCTTGCCGAACATCAGCTTCATCGCCATCGACAACTTCACCGAGAAGATCTTTATGTCGGAGGCCGAGTTCGTGACTCGCTTTCGATCGGTGCTCGACGATGTGGTGCCGGGGCTCTTCGATATGGCGGAAGAGGACACCTCCGACGGACCGCGGGAGCGTGTCCGGGTAGATTCCGCTGAGGACGTAGACGCGGCTGACTTAGAGCAGCGCAAAGTGCGCAAGGCGATTGGGGTACAGGACGAGAATATCCGCCATGAACTCTTCTGCGAAGAGGCTTTGGCTGAAGCAAACTCACACCTCGTTCATCTATGCACCTGCATTCTCCTTCGACAGAACACGGCCTTAGCGGCGTCGGAACTCCAAGGGATCGTGGTTCGGGTGCTCACGGCGTATCTTGAGCAGAAGAACTGGCAGGGGTTCGCCGACGCGATTAGGTCTTTACAGCCGGTGTTTAGGGCTGGACCTGGGCTCCTCCCGTCGATGGCCGAGCGTATAGAGAAGATTGAGCGCGTGGTGACTGGGCGCGACATGGCTGAACATGTCGCTGAATGTCTGGATCCTGAGCAGACGAACTTCACCGCATGGGCGCGATGGTACTTTGTCACCGAAGGGACGCTGACTGCGCCCGGCTTACTCGAACTCGTGAACGGCTGTCGAAACCCTGCAGGCCGAGATTGGTTAAAGGACCTCTTAAGGAGGCAAAGCACCGCGTCCCTCGATCCATGGGCAGAGCGGCTCCGGGATCCTAACCCAGGAATCGTGATCGAGGTCATCGACGTGATCATGAGCAGTGAGCTCGGTGATCAGGCGCGACCTCTGTTGATCGAAGCTCTGGGTCATGAGGAACCCTCGGTGCGGTTTCGTGGCATTGAGGCGCTCGCAGGGTGCTATGACCTCAGCGTCCGCGAGGCTCTTCTACCTTTGCTTAAGGACCCTGACGCGCAAGTACGACGTGGTGTCGTTCGGCGCTTCGTGGAGGCTCAAGACAAGTCCGTCGCTTCTTATCTCGCTAACATCATTAAATCTGGGGAGGTCTTTGCCTTTGGTGAAGATGAACAGCGAGAGGTTTTCGAGGCCGTCGCGACCTTGAGCGGCAACCGGTACCTAGAGCTCTTCGAGGAGAAGCTCCAACTGGGTACTGAAGGTGTTCTTGGTAAGCTCTTCAATAAGGGGGCCTCTGCCGTCAATGACAACCCGACCAGGCGTGCGGTGGTCTCCGGTCTTGCGATGATGGACTCCAGTAAGGCGACCGCGCTGATTCGCTCCGTTCAAAGCCGGGCAGATCTCTCGCTCGCAGCACATTGTGACGTCGTGCTTCGATTGACTCAGCGCAAGCCTGATGACGACGCTCAACTGATCACGGAGGCGGTGCCGGAGGCTCGTCAAGAGGATATCTCCGTGGGCCGTGACAGGATGGGAGACTCGGTGCTGTTTACACCCGAGCGCATCAACCTGAACGGCATTCTGGCCGAGCGAGGGATGCGGTTATCGGATGTTCCTGCGGCCGTCGCTCCTGATATCGTCGGACCGTCAGAGCGGGCTCCGTCAGATCCGCTGATAGGCGGGCCGATAGACAGCTCAGCGCCTGACCTCGGGCCGCGGCCACTTTTGTCTCATACCGTTGTCTTCGAACCATGGGATCGCCTGCGGCTCGCCTCTAACCCAACGAGCCTCAAGACGGATCGGTATCAGCTCGTAGATATCGAAGCGAGCTTCGTTGGCGTGAGTGTAGAGACTGAGACGTCACGGCGAGCGCTGCAGAAGTCGATGCCACCAGCCCGAATTATCGAGAGGACGACAGCCAACTCTGTTGGACCTCGGGGGCAACAGGAGTCTGACAGCCAAGTGGACGATCTGCTTAAAGGGTATCTCGAGCCCTCGGTAGACGGTGACGCCAATCTAGGGAGCGATGACAGTATGTTCGGGAGTTCTTCATCCAGCGCGGATTCTGACTCGACGGTCGATGACCTTCTTCGAGATTACGTGGACTCATCGAGTGACGGAGAGGTCAACCTCGACAGCATGCTGAAGGACTATGTCGATTCGACCGCAGTCGAAGACGCTACGCCCACGCCCGTAAATACGGGTGGCGGCAACGTATTTGTCTCTCCAGAGGTGCGTGTCGGCGCGGGCGCGGATAAAGCCTCGGTGCCCAGCGAGAGTCGTGTGTCGGATGCTGCAGAAGATGGGAGCGCGGACGTGGATGATGTGCTGCGTTCCTATCTGAACCAAGACTCGGAGACTTGATGTGTCGGCGATAACTTCTGAGGCGCAAGAGAAAGTCCAAGCAGCGGGTAAGAATCTCCTCCTGTACATCTTCTCGATGATGAAGACGGGCGAGATTCATGATCTGAACAACGAAGCCTGGATCCGTCCGAGTGAGAAGCTCTTGGAGTCATTGGACGCGATCATCCGCGTGGAGCGGCGCTCCATAAGCTTTGTGGTCCATGAAGGGATCGCCCAGATTAACAGTCACGCGCTGTGGCTCGATCGGACCACTCTGGAGCAAGCTCAGGAGCTTGAGCAGTATCTGGCGAGGCGAGAGGCTGGCGGCATAATCTTTTCCCAGCGTCCCGATGAGGATCAGCTCAAGAAGTTCTTTTATCAGTTTGCGCGTTTCAGGCCGGAGCCGGACTGTGAAGACCAGACCGCTGCGCTGGCTGAGGCGATTGAGGCTGACGGCGTTACCCAACTGAAGGTGGCTCCTCAACCCCTGAGATTAGATGGGATCGGACAGGGCGTTCGGGGCGTGGCTGCGCTCTGGTATTACTCCAAGGGGATCGCGGGAATAGGTGATCTTCTGACCCGTAGGCCCATTGAGGTCAAGGTCGCTCGTCGGACGGCGCAGCAGCTTGTGGATGCATGTGCCGTCGAACAAGACCTTCTCGTCGGGCTCGCGCTCAGTGGCACGAACTGGACCGCGGAGCGATCCGCGGTCGACAGCGCTATCTTGATCGCCTCGGTCGCCCGTGGTCTTGGACTGACAGCGATCCAATGTTCGGATCTGGCCACCGCGGCGATTTTGCACACCGTTGGCCACGCATATCCAAACCCGGATCCAGATAAGATCAGCGTTGATGAGGCGGTCGCGAGCTTCGCTTTGCGGCAGTTGGTCGAGGGCTCGTCCTATACGGAGTTGCTCGCTCAAAGGGTCGTGGCAGCGGTAGAGTGGCGCGACGCGATTACACAACAGGATGAAGACTCCGCCGAGCCTATGGGGCCGAAACCAAGTCAGTGGGGTCAGCTCCTCGGACTGTGCCGCTTTTATCTTGAGGAAGTGCGTAGAGGGCAGGGTGGCAAGGGGCGTTCACCGATACAGGTTGGCCTCGCTCTCCTAAAATCACCACCCGGCCAAATACAACCTGAGATGGTGAATGTGTTTGTCGCTTCCATCGGGTTGTTACCTGTCGGCACCTTGGTCGAGCTGCACAACGGCGATCTCGCGGTCGTTTCAGATGTTGAGCACCTGAGAGGGCGCCACTTGTACAGTCAGCGGCCCGCACCGATCACTAAACCTAGGACGATCTTCGTCGAACGACTGCGCACGAGCGATGGCAAGGTGATCCCCGAGCGCCAGGCTCGAGTACGGCTTGGAGAGGACGGCGAGTCTGGGGAATGGACCGTCGCGGCGACCTTGTCCACCGAGGGGAATGAGGATCTCGTGGTTCGTGGACTCCTCCGACGACCGTCAACGGTGCTCACGCAGCTGGGCGTTCGGTAGCCGGTGGATACCTTCTGCGCAGCCCCGGGCATCATCATCGCGATGCCGCAGCTACAGGACCCGAATTTTCATCGTAGCGTTGTTCTGATGATTGAGCACACAGATGAGGGCGCCTTAGGTATCGTGCTTAATCACCTGACAGAGTTTCACTGCAGCGATGTCTCCGATAGCTTCGATCTTGAGTGGCCCGCTGGTGACAGTCTAATGCTCAGGCGAGGAGGGCCCGTTGAGCCGCAATCATTGTGGATGTTGCACGATGATGGCTGGAGCTTCGAGGAGACCATGCGCATTGCACCAGGGGTCGCCGTGAGTCGGAGTAGGGAGGCGCTCACACGTCTCTGTGAGGCTGATGAGGACAGAGTGCGTCTCATGATCGGCTATGCTGGATGGGGGCCAGGACAATTGGAGCAAGAGCTCGCCCAAGGTACTTGGTTAACTGGAGAGTTAGGGGCGGAGCTCATCTTTGAAGTCGAGGTTGAGGACGCATGGAGCGCGGCTGTCCGTGCGCTTGGGATCGAGCCCGCTCAGCTTGTTGAGGCAGGGTCCACCCTTCAATAAATTTCTTGGAATCTGGGGCCGTCTCAGCGTTGTTGCTGTGAGCTCATGGCCCTATTGGTGAAGAAGAGAGCATCTCCGTGGAACTTCTTTGGTGTGAAATCGATGACGCGGCGCTCATAGAGAACGTGCGAACGTTTCGAACTCTACAAGGCCCCAATGTTCGTCTGGCTGTAGCGGTTAAAGCTAATGCGTATGGACACGGCTTAATCGATTCGGCCAGAGCCTTTCTGGAGGGCGGCGCAGATTGGCTCTGCGTTCACGATTCGAGAGACGCGACTATCCTCAGAACAGCAGGTATCGATGCGCCTATCTACATTCTGGGTCCGATCGCGACCTCAGACCTTGAGGCTGCGGTGGAATCCGAGGCCCGAATGGTCGTCTATGACCAAGCAATGGTGCTTCGGCTTATCCAACTCGGGCGGCCAGCAAAGTTACATCTAAAGATTGAGACCGGGAATAACCGCCAAGGGGTACCCGTAGACGAGGCCTTGGAGATCGCGCGGCTGATCGCTGAATCAGGAAACCTCGAGCTGGAAGGGGTCTCCAGCCACTTCGCCAATATCGAGGACACGACTGATCACCGATATGCTCGCAATCAGCTCGCTCTATTCGATGAGGCTGTCGACCGTCTTCGTGATGCAGGGCATCCGGTTCCAATCCGACATCTCTCTAACTCTGCCGCGGCTTTGCTCTGGCCAGATCAGGCGTTTGAGATGGTTCGAGTTGGGATCAGCGCGTACGGGTTATGGCCATCAAAGGAGACGAGGGTCGCTGCGGCGTTGGCTGGGCGCGGCGAGATAAACTTACAGCCTGCGCTGACTTGGAAGAGTCGGGTGGCGCAGATAAAGGATGTGCCAGAAGGTCAGTATGTGGGGTACGGGTGTACCTTCATGACGACTCATGCTTCGCGCGTCGCGGTCGTCCCTGTAGGTTATTACGATGGGTATGACAGGGGCCTCAGCAACCTGGCTCACGTATTGATTAGAGGCGTGCGTGCGCCGCTGCGTGGTCGAGTCTGCATGAATCTCATTATGGTTGACGTGACTGATATCTCCGACGTTGAGGTGGGTGACGAGGTTGTCCTTCTTGGGCGTTCAGGGGAGCACTCCATCAGCGCTGAGTCTCTCGCGGACTGGGCGGCTACCATCAATTATGAGGTTGTCGCTCGAATCGGCGGTCATATCCCCCGGATTCGGGTTCGCGCAAGTGATCCCGGTTCGCCCGAGCGGCAGATACCGTATCGGGCGCCAAAACCCACTCAAGGCGAGAGCTCTTAACGACGCTTGGGCCGGACGGTTGGTCTCTGTCTTCTAACGGGAGCAGACAGGGTGAGTAGCAGTAGATAGAGCGGCACGAGAATACAGGCGATGGCCCGTACGTTGAGACCAGCTCGTTTCCCCGTATCCAGAAAATAGATCTTCGTATTCTGAGGTAGTCCGAGGTGCTCACGATAGAGGCGTAGAAACGGTCCATCGATCTTGCCGTCCTGAGATCGTTGCACCGTGCGGACATCCGTACGGATTCGACCGGTCGCGGTCAGGGCTTCCCCCGGAGGCCGATGGTCCAGCATGACGATAACCCGCCCCTCGAAGCTGTCGAATGGGACGAGCATGTGCTGCCCTTCGCTCCCCTTCATTTCATAGATCGCCGACGTGACGGGCACGCCCGTGACCGAGTAGAAGTCTAGGTCAGGCTCCTGACCCGCGGTGATTCCCCGAGGGTCGAGTGTTGGATAGCCACGCATGGCTTGCTGAGTCGCTACGAGGCAGGCCCACGCGGTCAGCGCGATGCAGAGGAAGGTGAGACCTGACTTCGCACTCTGGCTGAGTACAGCGCCTCGCTGAGCTGCGGAGTCGACAGGCGCTGGGATTCTTATCCATCTTAAACCAACGACAAAGGCTGTAACGAGGCCCGAAAGCGGGAGGGCCTCTTGCTTGACTAGACCCGTGCCTACGAAGTTCACACCGAACCAGGTCATCGCGCCTAGCGTCGCCGCGAGAAAGATCCAGATGAAGATGTTCTCTCGATTCATAGTCACATGATCACCTGCTCTAGGTGATCGTGCAAGTTCAGCGAGTAGAGTTTACCAGGCCGCAGGATGCTTGCTTGCCTTCTTCTCCTGAAGAAACTGACCATCGGCGAATTGTTCGGGGCTCAATTCCCGAAGGTGGCCGTCCGACATCTCGAGGATCCTGTCCGCGACCTGGGTGACCATATGTCGGTCGTGCGTCACGAAGAGGCAGGTGCCCTCATACTTGACGAGGGCCTCCGTGAGCGATCGGATCGCTTCAAGGTCCAGGTGATTTGTCGGCTCGTCGAGGAGCAGCACGTTAGGCTTGAGCAGCATGAGTCGAGCTAAGAGAAGTCGAACGGTCTCACCACCCGACAGGACCTCAGTGCGCTTGAATGGCTCATCTTTGGTAAAGAGCAGTCGGCCGAACAAACTACGTAACTGCTCTTCGTTCGCCTCACTGTTCCATTGCCAGAGCCAGTGGTGCGCGGTCTCCTTCGATTTCTCGATCATCTCATGGTGATCCTGCGGCATATACCCGATCTGGGTCTCGTATCCCCAGTCGGCACCACCATCATCGGGACGGGTCGTCACCATACCTTCAGGTTGAGCCCCGCGATCGTCCGGATGCATGAAGTTCAGCATGAGCCTCAGGAGCGTCGTCTTTCCCACACCGTTACGGCCCACAATGGCGACCTTCTCACCTCTAAAGATGTTTAGGTGAAGCTCATCGCAGACCATACAGTCTTCGAATTGCTTGGAGAGCGCGTTGAGTGACAGCACCTGCTTTCCGCTTGGACGAGCAAGATCAAAACGAATGAAGGGTCGAGCGATATTCGATCGCTTTAGGTTCGCTAGGGCGTTCTTCTCTTTCTCAAGCTGCTTCTCGCGGCTCTTAACTTGGCTCGCGCGGGAGCCTGCCCTAAACCTTTGGACGAAATCCTGTAGCTGCCCAATCTTTCTCGACTTCGCCGCGTTCACCATCTCGAGTGATGACCGAGCTTGGGCCTTAGCCTCGACCATATCGTCATAATCACCCGGATAGATGATGATGGTCTCGTAGTCGATGTCAGCGATGCGAGTGCACACCTCGTTCAGAAAGTGCCGGTCGTGGCTGATCACCACGAGCACACCCACGTAGTCTTTTAGAAAGCCTTCAAGCCAGCGGATAGAGGCAATGTCTAGGGCGTTCGTCGGCTCGTCTAGGAGCAGGGCCTCGGGCTTCCCGAAGAGGGCTTGCGCGAGCAAAACTCGAACCTTGTCCCCTCCGGTGAGCGCAGAGAGAGGACCGTAGTGAAAGCTGGCCTCGATACCGAGACCCTCGAGGAGCTCGGCTGCTTCAGGCTCGGCCATGTACCCATCTTCTTCAGCGATCACCATCTCGAGCTCACCGAGACGAATCCCGTCCTCATCGCTCATGTTTTCGGCGTTTTCGAGGAGCTTCTCCTTTTCGACCATCACGTTCCACAGGACTTCATTGCCCATCATGACGACGTCCATGACCCGCTTAGTCTCGTAGATGTAGTGATCCTGCCTCAGGATCCCGAACTTCTTGGGACGACTCACGTACCCCGTGTTCGCCTCGAGGTCTCCCGAGACGATCTTCATGAAGGTAGATTTTCCGCACCCGTTTGGGCCGGTGAGTCCGTAGCGCTCTCCCTGGTTGAAGACGACGTTTACATCCTCAAACAGGTTTTGCTCACCAAAGTTCATTGAGACTTCATTGACCGAGATCATGCTCTATCCCCGAGGGTCTGAAATGGCGCGCACCATATCAGAGGGCGTATCCGGTGCCAACAGTCCCCGCGCTACTAAACAGCAGCGAGTTGTCGTTATTGACTAATTTATGGGTACTGACACCGGAAGATGACGTTTTAGGTTAGCTCTGCATGTGCGGATGGATCCGGTGATGAATCGTCTCCACCAGCCCCGCAAAGAGAGTGTTTTGAGCCTAATTCTTCCTCTGTTATCACGGTTACAAACGACGTTTACGCATGCTATTCTGAGCGCGGGGATATGGGTTAAAAGGGTCTTTTTCGCGACGTTTCTTCGTTCATGGCGCTCGATGATGCGCCCTCAGGGGATACGTGCGTTGATTAGGTCCATTGGGGAGACCGCAATTGAATATTGCTGGAGTTCGAAGGTTCGGCAGATGGCGGGACTATCTGTGCTTCTTGGTGGCGCTTCATTTCGCGCCGGCGATCTGGGCACAAGATGACATTGCCACAAAGGTCAATGATCCAACGATCAAAGTTGACGGTGCGTCGACCGGAGGCGGCACCGAGGTACCGAAACCGACTGACGGGTCAGGCGCTGCACCTGCACCTGGAGGCGCGCGTGCGCTTCAGCCCGGTCAGGAGGAGGCGGCTCAGGAGGCGGTCCAGACCGACGTAAAGAAGGAAGTTGAGGACTCTAAAGCAGGGGGAGAGAAGTATGCTCCACCAGCGCCGACAGGCACCAAGAAGCCTGTGACTGCTCGGCCCAAAGCGACGGAGCCCGCAGCGGTAAGCGACGACGCGAATCTCTTAGCTATGATTGGCTTGGCGATCGCGTTGGTCTTAGCGCTCATTCTGAATATCTATCTTCTTCGCTGGCGTAAGATCCTCGCTGAAAAGGCAGGTGAGGCCAGTCAGATCGTTGTGCCGGAGATTTTTTGGGAGACCTTCGAGCGCCAACACACAGAGCTGATGGCGCAGCGCGCTGAAGTCGAGAATCTACGAAAGGCCTTTAACGCTTTTGGCCAGCATCAAAAGGAGCTGTCCAAAGGACAGAAGACGTTCATAGAAGAGAAAATGCAGGAGCTTATCACCAACTTTATTGCGTTGCAGGGCCCGCTGTCTGCTGCTGAAGATGAGCTTAAGCGGTATAAGAGTGGGTATGACTACAAGATCTATAAGAGCTTCATAGAGCGATTCATCACGAAGGTCGCCATGGAGGTCGAGATGGAAGTCAATGATCCGAATGAGGACTCGCTGGCTGGGATTCAATTCGTCTTGAACGATCTCTTGGACGAGT
>CALELH010000061.1 GCA_937902595.1 uncultured Myxococcales bacterium | reverse complement strand
TGTTCTGCTCGGTAGACGGCACCGAACCCACCACCACCGATATAGTCGATGACGCGGTATTTCTCCGCGATCAAACGACCGATCATGGGGTCGGCGTTGCTCATCGATCACCCCTGAGTAGACCGGTCACACTACGAAACACTGTATCGCCGGCGCGCTCTAGGCAGTGGGATCTATCAATCCCCTTGGATCGGTGTCGTCGGTTCACGTCTATGCTCGGGTCACCTCGATAGTCACAGAGTGACCGTCGATGTCATGAGTTGTTCCCGCATCCAGTGTGTCTTCGAGAGTCACAGCTGTGGCCAAAACCTCTTCAGCGATGTTGTCCTTGTGAGCCGTGAGAGCCTCTCTGAGCTCTAAGCTCTCAACGCCGATTCGAAGAACGACCCTGTCCGTCACCTCAAATCCCGCATCTTTACGAAGTCGCTGAAGGCGGCTCGTCATCTCTCTCGCCCAGCCTTCATGGACCAGTTCGTCGTCCAACAGGTGGTCAAGGGCGAGGGTTAAGGCCCCGTCGACCTCGATGACGACGTCGCCTTTGGGCTGACGTTGAACGACAACATCCTCCGTCGTGATCCCTTCGCCAGCGATTTCGATGGACCCTCCAGAGGAGAGAGTACCCCAGTCTTCCGTCGATAGATTCGAGATTTGAGCCGCGGCTTCCTTCATCTTCGGTCCGAGTCGTCGACCGAGGGTCTTGAAGTTCGCTTTGAAGCTCAAGGTGGCTAAATCAGCGCCATCAGCACGAGCGATGACCTCTTTTACGTTGAGCTCTTCAGCGATGAGCTGCGTCTGATTCTCGACGGCCGTACGGGTCTCTTGCTCGTGATGGACGATCGTCACGCGTCGCAGTGGTTGTCGTGTCTTGAGCTTGTGCTTCTCTCGGAGCGCTCGTCCCATGGACACGACCTGTCGGACGATGGCGACTTCGCGCTCCAACTCGACGTCGATTCGGTCTCGAGCGACCTCTGGATAATCGCAGAGATGGATGCTGTCCATGCCGTCCTCGTTGACGCCAGGCTCTACGACTAAGCTTTGGTAGAGAGCATCTGAGATGAACGGTAGAACCGGCGCCATCACCTTCCCAAAGGTGACCAAGGTCTCGTATAAGGTCGCGTAAGCGGCGGCCTTATCTCGTTGTCCGCTCTGGTCATCGGCGCTGCGCCAGAATCGCCGTCGGCTACGGCGGATATACCAGTTTGTTAGATCATCGATGAACCCAAGGATAGGCGGGATGACCTTGTAGAGGTAGTAGCCCTCCATCTGTGTATTCACTTCGTCGACGAGAGACTGCTGAACCGAGAGGATCCATCGGTCGAGCTCTGGACGCTCTTCGATTGATGGCGTCTCAACGCCGGCCAAACCGGTGCTTGGATGCCACCCATCGATGTTTGCGTACTGGACAAAGAAGGCCCAGGCGTTTCGAAGCGGGATCAAGACGGTTCGAACGACCTCTCGGACGCCCGCTTCGCTGAAGCGTACAGGCTCACCGCGGACGACGGGGGAGGTGATCAAATAGGCGCGGAGCGCGTCGGCCCCGTACTCATTCAAGATCTTCTCTGGTGATGGGTAGTTCTGCTTCGACTTGCTCATCTTTGAGCCGTCTTCGGCCAGGACCATCCCGTTGACTACACAGTTCTTGAATGGGGGTTTGTCGAACAGAATCGTGCTCAAGACGAGCAGCGTATAGAACCAGCCTCTGGTTTGATCGATCCCCTCTGCGATGAATTGAGCAGGGAAGTTCTCTTCGAAATGTTGTACGCGCTCAAAGGGATAGTGATCCTGAGCGTAGGGCATCGAGCCGGACTCAAACCAGCAGTCAAAGACATCACTGATACGGCGTTTCTCTTGGCCACATGATTCACAGGGAAAGGTGAGATGATCGACCCGATGAGGGTGGATATCCGTGACCTTTGTTCCGGTCAGCTCTTCGAGCTGCGCGATACTACTGACGCACGTCTCGTCGTGACAGTCGTCGCAGCGCCAAACAGGGAGCGGCGTGCCCCAGAACCGGTTACGAGAGATGTTCCAGTCCCGAGCGTCGGCGAGCCAATTACCGAAGCGCTTGGAACCGACGGAGTCAGGCACCCAGTGAATCGTCTCATTATGCGCGACCATCCGATCGCGGAGACTCTCCACGCGCACGAAACGCGCAGGCATAGCCTTGTAGATAAGTGGAGTTCCGCTTCGCCAGCAATATGGATAGCTGTGCTGGATCGTGTCGTGCTTGATGAGCCGACCGTTCTCCTTGATCGCGCGAATGATAGCGGGGTCCGCTTCCTTGACGTTCTGCCCGGCAAAGTCGGTCACCGAAGGGGTAAAACGCCCTTCATTATCTACACTTTGTAGGACACGTATCCCGACGTCTCGGCACGCGTTGAAGTCCTCTTCACCGAAGTCTGGGGCCATGTGAACGAGCCCGGTCCCGTCATTCGTTGTGACATGGCTGGACCCGATCACCTGGAAGGCCTCTGGGTGCTCCTTGAAGTACTCGAAGAGGGGGACATAATTCAGGCCGACGAGCTCTCGACCGCTCGTACGTTCGATCACCTCGGCGTCCTCGCCCAGCACCGCCTTCAAGCGCGCCTCAGCGACGATATAGGTGGTGTCGTCGTTCGCTCTCTTGGCTTTTACGTACTCAAGGTCTTCTCCAACCGCGATGGCGAGGTTGGAGGGGAGCGTCCAAGGTGTCGTCGTCCAAATGAGCAGCGCTGTATTGGGATCATCGACGAGGGGCATCGCTACGGTGACCGCAGGATCCTGGACATCTCGATAATCGAGGTTCGCTTCAAAGTTGGAGAGAGACGTGGAGAGTCGCCAGCTAAACGGCATGACCCTGAAGTCTTCGTAGATGAGGCCCTTCTCCCAGAGCTGTCCGAAGACCCACCAGATGCTCTCCATGAACGTGAGGTCCATGGTCTTGTAGTCATTCTCGAAGTCAACCCAGCGGCCAAGGCGACCCACAACGCGTTCCCACTCGGCCGTGTACTTCAGCACATTAGCTCGGCACGCCTCATTGAACTTCGAGACGCCGTATTCGCGAATGCTTGTTGGGCCTGAGAGGTCTAGCTCCTTCTCCATGAGCATCTCGATCGGAAGACCGTGTGTGTCCCATCCGAAGCGCCGTTCGATATGGTAGCCGCGCATCGCCCAGTAGCGAGGAACGATGTCCTTTATCGTCGAGGCGACGAGGTGACCATAGTGTGGGAGACCTGTTGCGAATGGAGGTCCATCGTAGAAGACGTACCTATTGTCCTTTGAACGCTGATCGATGGAGCGCTGGAAGGCGTTCGTCTCCCCCCAGTGGTTCAGGATCTTCTCTTCGACGTCGGGGAACGAGACCTGGGACCCAATCGACCTGAAGTTAGCCTGCATTTCGGACATTATACACCTCGACAATTAACCGCTTCGTGCTACAGGATCCAGGGTGGGACCGCAAGGCTCGGACGCTTACTTCTGCGTGTGTAGGCTGAAAATATCCCGGCCCTACGGGCCGTTTTCAGAGTTGATTCGGATTGAGGGGACGTCAACTGCAAGGGATCTGTCGGCCTTAGGCCTGACCCTTATCCTCGATCACCACGATCCGAATCCCCTCAACATGCACGACCTTAACCGGTGTGTGGCGAGGTATCCAGGCGTCGCGGCTGACGACATCGAGAACAACTTCACCGACCTGAGCCTTACCTGAAGGTCTGAGATCCGTGAGCGCTTTGCCGCGCGCGTCGAGATACTGACGCTTGTCATCAGAGGAGACCTCCCATGCCTCATTGTGTTCGGGGAGCGCGCCCGATGCTGTACCTCCGAGGGTCGTCTCGAGGACGAGCCAGCGTCCAAAAGTGGTGTCCGGCAGGTACCGAATGATGATGATCGCGAGCCCCGTTGTCGCGACCAGCGAGATCACGACTGTCGAGAGGGCGCTCTGGAGTACACCGGCGTCCCAGCTCGTCGACAGCGGTAGGCCAACCATGGCCATCGCTAAACTTGCGCCGATGAGGCCGAGCCCAAGCACGCCTGCGATCCCAAACCCCGGGATGACGAACACCTCGATGACTAAGGCGATGAGGCCGAGAAAGAAGAGACTGAGTTCCTCCCATCCTGCGAGGTTGGTGACCATATGGCCACCGAAGAAGAGCATCAGACAGGTCATCCCCAGCCCACCCGCGACTCCAAAGCCGGGGGTGTAAAGCTCAAGCAATAACCCCAGCATACCGAGGGACATGAGCAGACCGCTGACGACCGGATCAGTGAGGAATCGAGCGATGTTCTCAGCCCAGTTCGCCTCCTGGCGCTTGACCTTGGCTCGGTCAAGACCGACGGTCTCTTGGAGATCGCGGAGGGTGGCTGAGGTCCCGTTGATCACACCCCACTTCTCAGCTTGCTTGGTCGTCATCGTCAGCAACTTTCCCTTAGCGCTCACTCCAGCCAAGGCTACGTCGGCGTCGACCATCGCCTCAGCGATTCGCCCATCTCTCCCCTTTGCTTCGGCGGTCGCGCGCATCTCGCTGCGCATATAGCTCACCATCTTTTCTCCGACGGCCTTAGCCTTGCCACCCTCGAGCTGGATGGGGGTCGCGGCGCCCATGCTCGAGCCCGGCGCGAAGACGATGTAGTCTGCGGCGAGGCTGATCAGCGCGCCCGCGCTGATCGCTCTTCGATTGACGTAGGCGATGGTTGGCACAGTGGCTGACAGAATCGCGTCCCTGATTTGAACGGCAGCGTCGACGCGCCCGCCG
>CALELH010000060.1 GCA_937902595.1 uncultured Myxococcales bacterium | reverse complement strand
CAGCGCCGCGACGCCCGCCGAGGTCTTGGAGAAGAACCGCATCTGGCCAAGGACCTCCACGCGGCGGTGGGTCAACTCCTCGCTGGATAGCCAATCCAGAACGATGGCCTTGTGGGTGCCTGTCCTCAGTGACTCTCCGACGCCATAGATGGTCTGACCGATAAAGATCAGGGTGATGGCAGCGCTCGAGAGGGCGGAGAGGCCGAAGACCACGAAGGCCAACGACGCGAGGGCGAAGCTCATCACGAGCGCCCGGCGTCTGCCCAGACGATCTGCGACCACGGCCAGGGGCACCTCACACAGACCCAACAGGATCTTCTCGTAGGCCAACACGACCCCCACCAGGGTGTATGACAACTTCAACTCAAGGAGGAGAAACAGGACAAAGAAGGCGTCGAAGAAACGCAGGTTCCTGAAGATGGCGTAGATGCAGAAACGGTGTATCACTTCGCTCCCTCAGGGTCCCCTTCATCATGAGTGATGGCTGCTCTTGGAGCTCCATCGCCAATGGGCAAAATGAGCTATTCACCAGCTCGAAGTCGGACGCACCATTGCCAATGGTGCGTTCAAATTCCTATCCTCTAAGCGCTAGAGAACTCACCTTCGGGGAGATGAAGTTCATGTCGCATAATAGCATCAGCCTGTTGTGTATTGTTCTGCTGTCTTCATGGACTGGAGAGGTGATCTCTGTGGAGCCACCAGCGTCAGGGCCCAAGGCGATCATCGCACAGGTCGAGGCGGTCGACCTGAAAGCGCTTGGCGCGTTCTTCCGTGAGATAGAGAAGGCGTACGCATCTAGTCGCAAGCCTGGCGAAAAGACGAGACCGAGCGAGCAGGGGGTCTGGTGGATGCCTGAACCGTGGTGCGTGAAGAAGCTGGGATATCCCAAGAAGAGTACGCTCGAGAGATGCATCGTGCGAGAGATTGGTGCTCGGAGAGCGGCCGCGATCATCGCCGTGAGGTCCTGTGAGTCTGAACATTGTGATACGGACTACTTCATTCACTCCGGCCGGTTAGGTGTCCGTAAGATCGACATGGAGCTTGGCGACGACTTGATCGTGTCATCTGATTCGCGGGGCTTCTTTATCGGACACATGGACTATGTCGTGTCCGATGACAACTCTGCGGCGACCGGATATCAAACTCGCTTGAGCCACGTCGAGTTCAAGACCTTGAAGAGGCGTCATGTCGCGAATTGCACGGTGCCGGTGCTCTCGCCATCGGGGCGTTGGGTCGTATGTCGGGACCGGGACGGGAACGTTCACCGCATGAGCAGAGACGGAAAGCACAGTCGGCGAATACACATCGTTGATTTGGCAGGCGAGAGGATCAGCGGAGATGCGCATATCGGGTTGCACATCACCCCGGTTAAATTCCTCGCCGATGGTCGACTCCGCGTCGAGACGCTGACCACCGGTGAGACCGACGTCGAAGTCATAAAGTGGCAGGAGAACTGAGTCAGCGATAGTCAGACAGAGCGCGCCACTCTAAGCGCTAAGTATCCTTTGGCGTCACACCTCTGATTCGAGTAAGAGACGTCTCTTCTCGAGGTGGGGGTTGGAGTAAGCCCCCGTAAAACCATCAGTTCAAGGGACCCCACATAAGCGCTATCCCGAGTATCACTAAGAACTGAAGTCCGAAGATGCGTGTGCTGAGCTTATGGAGCCGATCAAATCGTTTCTTCGCTCCCGGTTCACCGATGAGCTCAGCGTCTCTGGCGTTGTTTATGCTCTGCGTCAGCGGGCCCCGAGCCACAAAGAAAAGGATGGACACGACAGCCAGCGCGGCCGCTGGATAGACGTCCTGATCCATGGCAAGCAGAACCGCGGGCATGGCGGTCACAACCCCACAGAAGAGATAAAGGCGCGGAAATAATGTGCGGAGGAAACGTCCTGCGTCATCAGGTTCGAGAGTGGTGAACACGACGGGCGCGACGATGGCTCCGAAGAACAGCATACTTCCTACGATGAACCAACACAGAGCGGCGGCAAATTCGGTGTACATATCACTGATCTGGAATGATGGAGTGAGGGGGTAGAGTGACTCCTTGAGCCGTCCAAAGCAAGACGAAGTTCGCCCCCGAAGTCACACCTAATCGCGGCGTCAGCTGTGGGGAGTCCTCTCTTCGTCCGAGGTGTGTCTTCTTAGACTGTCCGATGGTCTTGAATGGACACTCTGAGCGGACACGGTCATGAGATCAATAAGGACGCACTCGGGCCTTAAGTGTTTGAAGTTATGGGTGTTTTCTTTGCTGCGTGTGTGGCGTATGGATCTTGGCATGGCTGCTGCAATTCAATCAGTCAACTGAGAAGGAGGCGACATGCCACGACAGAAAACATCCCAGGTTGTCTACAGTATCCTCTTTGGGCTCGGCTTACTCTGCTTCTATGGTTGGACTCATAAGACGCCAACTCCCAGAGGGGTAGGCCACCTTCAAATCGACCAGAGGTTGGCGGACGTCCGACAGAGCTTTCGGGGGTGAGATCCGACTGACATAGAGTTAGTTAGGTCCCCAGCTAGACGAGTCAGTCAGCGTCAGTATCTCGTCTCGTGGGATTCGTCCCGACCTCCGTCTCGTAGGCGCGGGCGGTGTCTCGATTGATAGCGGTCATCTTGATTCTGATATGATGTGGTTCGTTTCGATCTCAAGCTGACGTCACATTCATCATCATCGAGGGTGATCAACGGCCCGGTGATGGCGTCGATGAACAGAGGGACGACCCCTACGATAAAATCGATGAGCACCCAGCCCAGACCGATGGATGTTTGAAGACGGCTAGAGGCAGGCTGATATCCTGCCTTCTCCACGAGAACTGATGGCTCTCATGATTGTTCAAGTCAACATTAAGGGGTGTTTGCCCAACGGGCAGGCCGTCAATGATCACGGTGGCTCCCGGTGGATCACTGTAGACGTCCACGGTCTCCGTGGAGCTAGACAAAATAGTGGCACATCCGAACATCGGAAAGGCTAGAAGTAGGCACAAGGTTCTCATTCTGATCTCGCTTGTCTCGCTATAGGTGTGCGCCACATGCCAGATAAATGCGCCCATCCCGAACGTCAAAGAAAACGGAAGAGCGCTGTCCTACACCTCCCTTGAGCCGGTGTCCGCTGCAGGTGATCAATCACATTGAGCGATCACTATTCACCTCGATAGCCGGTGAAACTTGCTCTGTCGATTTAGACTTGGGACATTAGTCACGAACTAGCGTTGGTAGGGCTGTGACAGAATCCAGAAACCTCAAGGTAAACTCGGTCGTTTCGGGTCGTTTTCGGATCGACGGCTTGCTTGGTCGAGGTGGGTTCGCGACCGTCTACCGTGGTGAACAGTTGAGCATTGACCGCCCGGTCGCGATCAAGGTCTTAGACCCAGTAGATCGAGGTGTTGACAACGAAGATCTACGGGGCCGGTTCTTTCAAGAGGCGAAGATCGCCGCGAAGCTTGAGCATCCCAACATCGTGAACATCATCGATTACGGGATCATCGAGTCGACGAATCAGCCTTATATCGTCATGGCGCTGCTCAAGGGGCGGGATCTGAGCCAGGAGCTTAAGGGGGCCGGTCCTCTGAGTCCGAGCCGGGCAGTGCCTCTCTTTATCGAGGTGCTCCAGGCGCTGGGCGCTGGTCACAGAGCCGGCGTGATTCACAAGGACCTTAAACCGTCAAACCTCTTTCTCGTGAACTTGGGGCAGTCCGATGAGCGCCTCTGTGTACTCGACTTTGGTGTCGCGCGCCTCGATGTGGAGGGGCCGGACGCGCAGAAGATTACCCAGACCGGGCATTTCCTCGGTACGCCTCAATATCTGGCGCCAGAGTACGTCAACGAGCAGGTCGTGAGCCCTGCTCTAGATGTCTACCAGATGGGCCTCATTCTCGTTGAGCTTTTGACGGGAGAGCCGCTGATTCAAGCGCCGACGATGGTCAAGTGCGTGGTTAAGAGCAGCATCGCCGAGTTCACCGTGCCCGATGAGCTTCTCCTCAGCGCTCTAGGACCTGTGATTCAAAGAGCGCTCGCCTTTAACCATCTGGAGCGCTACGTCGACGCCGCTGAGTTCGCCAGGGCCTTGAGTGAGGTCGATCTGGCCGGTCTAAATGAGTTGAAGCTGGCTCGGACGACCAGCGACGTGATGACGTCTGTTCCATCTGTCTCTTCCTCGATCTTGAGCACCCCAACACGGGACAGCGTCGATGGCCTCGGGTACGCTCGAACGGAGACGACAGAGTCCCTACCTCCAGCGGCCTGGTCGCCAGAGCACTTTCGCGCTCAGGAGTCTATGGAGGCGAAGAAGGGGGTCGAGGCGCAAGCTCATGATGATGGTCTGCCGACATCCGCAGAAAGCGTGAAGGATGCTCAGGATGCTCAGGATGCTCAGGATGCTCAGGATGCTCAGGATGCTCAGGAT
>CALELH010000059.1 GCA_937902595.1 uncultured Myxococcales bacterium | reverse complement strand
TGATGGATGGCTCGACATCAAGCTCCAGCGGGATCCCTGGGCCGCTCGCCGTGAGCCCGTCCGTCTCGTCACGTACGACGGTGACCTCTCCTTCAAAGCGGCCGATCCTCGAATCACCGGTGAAGGGATTCGCGAAGGGGCCGACGCGCCGCCATGTGAGCACCTGGCGGCCATCATCGCCCAGCTCATAGCTGAAGCTAGGGCTCACGTGGAGATCGACGTTAGCCGATGTCCCATCAGTGGCGTTGAAGACACCGCGGAAGCGCAGCTTGAGGTTCGGGTTATCCGTGAGCGGCACTCCGCTCTCATTCGTCTCGACGAAACCGGTCCCAAAGAACTCCATCGACTGTCCTACGACGATCGATTGGGTCGATACCTGCGTGATAATCGGTGTACCTGCGGGCACCTCGATCGGTTCATCACCACAGCCCAAGAGCCCCAGCGCCATTACGCACGCCAAGGGGGTAAGCAACCGCCGCATATTAAGCCTCCAAAATTCGATGTCGTACAATTGACCCCACCTCTGCCCAGGTCTGCAGTCCCCATTTCGACGCAGGCTTAGGCGGAATTCGGCATCAACTCACTGATGAGTCCTCATTAAAGCAAAGCTCATGCCAGGCGGGCATTGTGCCGTTTTGCGTGTCTTAAATCAATATTGAGGGTCTGGAGCCCGTTTACCTAGTTCAGGCCACGGACACTCAGGGTGTATGGTTGGTCACAACTTTGGGACGTCAAGACACCAAATACCTTGATCACGTAGATCCCATTATCGTTGCCTGGTTGGGCTTCGTCCCAGTGAATACTCTCATCTTGATTGCTCGGGTTCAGGCTACGTTCCAGGACATTGTGTACTCGACAGTCTTGGACACTCCGGTAGAGATAGATGTCGTAATCTCGGCCCTGTGGAACGTTGGTCAACTCGATGTCGAAGTTCTCACCAAAGAAGGGGACATCAACACCGTCGTTGGCGAGAACGCAGTAGTAATCTTGGTCCCCGACGCGGTCGATCGTGCCCTCGATAGACGTGTCGACATCAGGCACCCGCTCGCCGTTGGCGCGAACCTGATTCAGGAAAGTGCAGGTGTCGCAGGTGTCATTGCGATCGTTGAGATCGTATTGGTCGGGTATCTCTAAGTCCGATCCATCGCAGTCTTCATCCAACGCATTACCGCAGATCTCGTCTGCGGGCCCGACAGCGTCGGCACACTGCCCGAAATTGCTCCACTCGCATTGATTGTCGCACGTCCGCTCTTCGACACCCGGGATGCACTGTCCTAGATCATTGCCGCATGCTTGCTGGTCGAGTTCGCCGGGAGCGCACGCGCCTTGGTCACCACAGTCGCTCCAGTTTTGCCAGACGCACTCACCCGTGCAGGCTCGTGTTCGAGTCCCACAGTTGCCACAGGCCTCGCTGTCGACCTGTTGAGGTTCACATTGGCCGCCCGGTGTACACTCACCGAACTCTCCCCATTCGCATTGTTCGTTGCAGGTCCGCCGTTGCACAGCGCAATTCGGCCCACATGCCTGCCCTTCCTCTGCGCCAGGCTCACAGGCATCGGCTGGCTCCTCGCACTCACCCCAGTCTGACCACCCGCAACAATCGCTACAGGTCCGACGCCTGACACCGCAATTGCCACATGGCTGGGTCTCTTCCATACCTGGAGATGGGCAGGCCGTGGGGCCCGACTGGCTGCAATCAACCGTCCATTCGCACATCATTGAGCAGGTTCTACCGAGGTTCGGACACATCGCGTTGCCTGCCATCTCGTCGGTTGTACCGGGCGTGCATACCCCCTCATCGCTGCAGGGCTGCCAGTCCCCCCAACGACACTCATTTGTACATCGTCGACTGTGGGTTCCGCAGGTGCCACAGGCCCCGTCTTCGGAGTCTCCAGGCTGGCATTGAGCCATCGCCTCATCGCATTGCGACCAATCCCCCCACATTCCTCCTTCGCAATTGCGCTGCCGGAGGCCACAGGAACCACAGATCTGAAGATCCACAGGGTCGCCGTCTCCGCAGGCACAGTTCTCAGGTGCCGTACACATAGTCCAGCCCCCTTGCTTACAGATCTCCCAGCCTTCGCCGCAGCGGTTGTCACAGCTCCGCGCGATCTCTTCATCGAGGGCGCCATCGCAGTCATTGTCTTGGCCATCGCAGATCTCATCCTGTGGCGTCTGTGCCGTACAATTTGTCCAGGTGCGGTCTACGCAGGTCTCCGTTCCTGGACAGGTCTCACTACCACAGGGGCGCTCATCTCCATCGGCGCAGTTTTGGCAGCCCTCATCCAGAGTACCGTCACAGTCTTCATCATCGGAGTTCCCACAGACCTCAGGGTGAACCCTAGGGGCTGTACAGAAACGCCATTCGTCCC
Source organism: uncultured Myxococcales bacterium (assembly GCA_937902595.1). Taxonomy (GTDB): domain Bacteria; phylum Myxococcota_A; class Bradymonadia; order UBA7976; family UBA1532; genus UBA1532. The sequence goes on along the minus strand of CALELH010000059.1, from coordinate 6,632 downwards.
CGGCGCAGATCTCTTCGCCTACGCCACACTCCGTCTCGCATGCGCGGCTCGAGCCTGTGGCGCACCCCTGACATTGTTCGTCGGTCTGACCATCACAGTCATTATCCCGTCCATCTCCACAGATCTCTGCCATCGCCTGTGGGCAGGGCCGCCAGACCCCATTGCGACACACCTGATTGCCACCGCACATCGAGTCGCATGGACGCTCATCCCCGTCTTCGCACTGGTTGGCGAAACATTCCCCGTCGACACAACGTCCTCCGGGACAATCGCTGTTCTCGCGGCAGCGGTTCTCGTCCACTTGGCAGGCTCCATCGACCAGTATCTGGCCGGGTGGGCATACAGAGCCATCTCCTGTTACGACGATGCAGACATTGCCTATGCACCGCTGACCCGAGGGACAATCACTGGAGAAGCGACACTCTGGATTTGCGTCTGAGGTTCCGGTGGCACATCCGACGGCGAGCGTCATCATCAAGAGCGAACAGATTTGCCGTAACATTATTAGCATCTTCATAAGACCGAGCTTAACTCGCGCACCGGGATCCGATGCAACCCAAGCCATGTTTTCGCCCTTTCGAGTCATCTATGCAAGTTCCCATCATCGGATTTATCCATGTCGCGAGTAGGTGAAACTTTCTAGGGAGCGCAATGGAAGGCATACTGGCCTCGAACGCTCGGGTGCGAGTATGGGAGCATGGCGACGGTGTTGATGGTGCAGCGCTTATTCTGCAGGGGGCTTTTGACGGTCAGCTGCGTCCTCGGCGCGCTCACCGTTTTAGGGCCCATGGAGCTGATCGCCCAGGAACTCAGTCCTGAGCCGCTTCATGTAGCGGAGCCGCTCTCGGTTGATGACACGCCGCGCGTAGTCACCAACCTCACTCGGGGAATGCGGATTAGCGGTGTTCATCTGAGCATCGCCCAGGCGCCCTCAAACCCTAAAGTTTTATACATGGGGACGACTCATGGTCGGGTCTACTCCTCTGCGGATGGTGGCATCAGCTGGGAAGAGGCGGCTGTACTGACGAAGCGAGATCGCTACGTCGGTTCCATCAAAGCCGCGAAACCTATGAAGGGTATCTTGGACCGTTGGATAACGCCGACCCCCATCTCTTCGACGCGAGTGGGCGGGGTCAGCCTCGAGAGCTCGGCCAGCGCCATTCGTTCTACGGATGGGGGAGACATCGGGACGCGAACGAGCGGTGACCTTCAGCCGGGTGACGCGCTCGTGCGTGAGCTGACGGGAATCGAGTCTGCGGGTCGTTCCTCTGCCGCCGGACAATTGAAGGACACATATGGTGGGTTGGTGGATGCTCCCGCGTCTGGTGGAGACGGGGCGAACACCGCCGCGGACAATAATCTCGCTATCGGGATTCGAGCCCGTGCCCCGTGGTTGGCGTATATGGTGCGTCGCAAGCGGGGATGGGGGCTCGGGATTAGTCTCCAACAGAACTTGGTTCTGAAGTCTGGAGCGGGCACATCCATCCATCACCTCGATGTCCACCCCTCTCGACCCGGTGACATCTTGGCCGCGACCACAGACGGCCTCCGGAGAAGCCGCGACAATGGGTACTCGTGGCCGCTCATACTGACTGGGGCATCACAGCCCGAGCGCATTATTAATCATGTGACTCGGAGTCCATTTGACCAGAGCGTTATCTATGTGGCGACCAAACGCGGACTGCGTGTCTCCAGCGATGATGGCGAGACTTTTCAAAAGATGTTGAATCGTTGGGTTGTGTCTATGGATATACGTTGGGTTGAGCTGGACCCACCCCGGAGAGGGGTGATGTACGTTGGAGCGACGTACGGTCTCTTCAAGAGCGTTGATAGTGGACGCAACTTCTCCGTAGTTCATCGCAGCCCATGGCCGGACCTGAGCCTCGTCAGACAGGTCGTGATCGATCCGATGGAGCCCGCGAGGGTTTGGCTCGGCACCGCGGACGGCTTGTTAGTTAGCCGCGATGACGGAAAGCGTTTCGAACGTGCCGGTGGGTTGCTGTTTACGGGGTCTGACATTCGCCGAATCGCTTTTGGCTCTAAGCCAGGTCACGTCATCGTCGGGACGGTACGGGATCTCTGGGAGAGCTATGACGCTGGAGTCACCTGGCAGGTCGCCTATTTTGGTCCCATTCAATGGGACGTAAGAAATCTGATCTCTGACAAATCGAGGGCCGGAGATTTTCTTGTCCTGACCACCGGTGAAATCTTGAAGTTCGGCGCGGGGCGGTCCACCCCGGCGAGACCGGAACATGTCACTGAGTTTCGTAAGCGCCGCGCGAAGGAGCCGAGCGCTGACGACGCCGTAGCGACGGCCCTTAAGCGCGCCGGTGTGTATCGCCCGGAGCTCAGAGCCTTCCGTCGAGGTTCGCGACTCAGAGGGCTCGTCCCGAAGGTTGAAGCGGCTCTTAGGTGGGCGACGTTCAGCGGTGACAGGGCCTTTGCGAACACCTTTTATGACAGCGACCCAATTCGCCTGAGGGGCGCGAACAGCATCCCATTCATGGTGAGCGCGACCGCCAAGTGGAAGCTTGAATACTTGATTTATTCCGGGGCGGAATCCATAGGTCGTCGATTGGGCCGGCAGAATAGGTACGCTGAGTGGCGCTTCACGAGGACCGTGATCACCCTTCATCAGGAGCGTTCACGGCTGCTCTTTGAGGCCTTGTCGGCACCCGGCGATCCACGGACTCGCTTGATGCGTGACTTGCGGTTGGAGGAGCTGACCGCACACTTGAATCAATTGACTGGTAATATGTTTGAGCCCTACCAGGCTCTATAATGAGATAAACGGAGACACGATGTCGCTACACCGTTGTATTGGATTTGGCCTCCTCATGCTGGGCCTCTTTTGTTCTGACGCTATCGCTCAGCGGGGGTTTAGTCCGGAGGTCCAGAGAAAGCTGGACGCGCTTAAGGAGGAGCCGTCTGTTCGCGACGCACAGACAGCCGCGCTCAAGTTCTTCAATATTGACCCCTACGCGGTCACCTCCATGCGTAAGAGAGCGGCCATTAAAGGCCTCATGCCGGCTTTGGAGGCTCGCTACCGCCGCAACGACTCCAATCTGGATGTGGACACCAGAAACACGACTATCGACGACGCACCTTTTCTCTTTGACCGCGTTGAGGGGGCAGTCAATGAGGTGCAGGTTGGTCTTCGCTGGAACCTCCCGCTCCTTGTCTTCAACGCCGAGGTGCTCGACGTCGGCTCCCTCGCCATTCTCCAGGAGGGCGTACTCAAGGAGATCACCCGGCTCTATTACACCCGTCGCCGGCTTCAGATAGACCTGATCCTCAATCCTCCTAAGGATCCAGGGACCATGGTATCGAAGGATCTTCGAATTGAGGAGCTCACGTCTACCATCGACGCTATGACCGGCAACATCTTCAGTAAGCACGAGGAGCGGAACCGCAGAGTCAGGCGCGTTCGGAGGGGTGATAACGACGTCTTTCGACCCTTGGACTCTGAGCGCTAAGGGTGTCCGAGAAGCATTACATTAGTCAGCCAGGGTTTCAGACCCTGAGCGACGAGCTGCAGCATTTGCTCACCGTGGAACGTCCCAGAGTTGTGAACAACGTCGCAGCTGCAGCCGCGGAGGGCGACCGAAGCGAGAACGCCGAGTACATCTACGGTAAGAAGCGCCTCAGAGAGATCGATCGACGGGTACGCTTCCTTACGCTGCGCCTCGATGTGCTGGAGGTGGTTCCTCAACCCAAAGGGACCGATCGAGTTCGTCTCTTGTCTTGGGTAGAGGTCGAGGATGGGGATGGAGAGAGCCAAGTCTTTAGGGTCGTCGGCGCCGATGAGACCGACGCTAAGGCACGTTGGATCTCTTGGCGATCGCCGGTGGGTCGAGCCTTATTGGGTAAGGCGGTTGACGACGAATTTACGGTGAACACGCCGGGAGGGCAGACGGCCTACGTGGTGATCGAGATCTATTCTCAGGACCCCTCATAATGTGCGCAGATCCGCGCCGCGATAGCCGACAGCTTGTCGACGACGCCTGACCCAAAATCACGGTCCTCTTTGAAGGCGAAACCAACCACGCTATGCACGCCGTTTTCATCTGCGATAGGGATCGCGATCGCCGACCTCGCGTCGACGGAGCGCGCGCCAGGCTGGATCGTTTGACTCGGATCCGTCTTTAGATTGCAGGTCGTGACTGGCTTTTTGTTGAGCCACGCTTGACCCGCCATTCCCTTACCCCGTGGGATGGACTCGATGAGCTCAAGCACCTCCTCTGGGATCCCGATTGTGTCGATGAGTTTCATGACGTCTCCTGCGCGGCGATGCACAGTGCCCGAGCAGGCGCCGATGTCGATCAACGTCTCTCTGAGCTGACTCAAGAGTCTTGTCCCCGGGCGTCGTCTCTGCGCCGCTCCAAGGTCCGGGCGTCACCGGCTAAGTCCTGTTTTTCATCGTCGTGAACATCACTAAAGCTGTTAGTGATTCCACGCTCCGCGACACTCTGAAACCATTCTCGAACGGCTGCATAGATCGGTTGGATCTCGTGGGAATGGTAGATGGTCTGTCGAAGTTGAGAGCCGTCGGGCAGGCCGCGGGTAAAATATCCGGTGACCTTCTTCATTCGACCGGTGGCGGCGCGCTCAGTGTGTGCCTCTTCCGCGATCAGGTTGAAGTAGTTGAGGAGATGGGATTCCCGCGCCTCGAGCGTCGGTTCATAGGGCTCCCGGCCTGCGAGGACATCAGCGATCCGCTTGAGTAACCAAGGGTTTCGAAGCGCGCCACGCCCCACCATGACGCCGTCAGCGCCGGACGCCTGTAGCGCGTCAACAGCGTCCTCGGCTGTGAGGATGTCTCCGTTGAGAATCACAGGGATCTGTATGGCCCGCTTCACACGACCGATGGCCTCCCAGTCCGCTACGCCCCGATACATTTGCATTCTCGTTCGACCATGTACCGCGACCATACCCGCCCCTGCGTCTTGGGCGAGCTTCGCGATCAAGGGGGCGTTTAATGAGTCATCATCCCAACCGAGACGCATCTTCACTGTGAACGGTATGGTCAGCTGAGAGAACACGCGCTCGAAGATCTGCCGTGCTAGCTCCGGCTCCCGCATCAGAGCCGATCCGGAGCAGCCGCTCGTGACCTGCTTGCTGGGACAGCCAAGATTCAAGTCGATGACGTCAGCGCCCAGATCCTGGCATGCGAGCGCGGCGTCGGCCATCTTCTGAGGATCCCGACCATAAATCTGGATACTGACTGGATGCTCATCGGGATCGAATTCGGCCATGCGCCAGGCGCGACGCGAGTTACGTGTCACCTGTTCACTGCTGATGAACTCAGTCACGGTCAACCCGCAACCACCCAGCGTCCGGATCATTCTACGGAAAGGGCGGTCCGTTATTCCCTCCATAGGCGCGAGCACCGTGGCGGGCCCGACGGGCACTGAGTGGATATGGAAACCTGAGCTGCTCATAGGCGGGGAAAATAGCGGGCCGTCGCAACAACTTCAACTCGAGCTTAGTCGCGGCCGGCAATCAGCGTGTTTCGAGGGACTCGGGCCCTGCACGTTTGGCGGGCGACTCGCCCACGACTGAGGGATGATCCACGGTCGTGACAATGGGGAGGTCTGCCCTGATTCTTTGGTCAGACGCCACTTGGCCAGAGAGGCTGAGGCTTACTGCGCGGGAGAGTTGACGATCGCCTCATAGGCTCGACACGGTTGTCCTCTGAGAGACGGACAGGGCGGATATTCTTCTGGAATCTCAACCACCGGTAGGACCGCCATGGTCAGTCCGCTGGGCCTCGCCCCACCATAGCCAAGAGAGAACACGGGTGGGGTCTCGTAGGCTGGTGCCTCGAACTCCCACGTCCCATGATCACGGCCGGGCGTGCTCACGAGCATTCGCAGAGAGGAGCCCTCACGAATGGGATGGGCGACGGACGGGATCGCGACTTTTACTGGGACCCAGGTGTCTATGGGAACATTCTCAAAATCCTCTTCGCTATACGTCCGTCGCAATCTAAGGTTCTCTCCGTCTTCTGCAGCTCGATGCCCGAGTCGAAGCCAGCCTGTTTGAACCAAATACTCCATCCCGTCCGGTCGGACCTCAGACAGCGTGACTTGGACGGAGAGATCGTCGACGGGGCTCTTTACCCACAGCTCGGCGATCCCGGGACCGGCGATGACCATGGACTTAGTAAAGGGGGCCGTCTGATACGCGGTGATGTGGCCGGGGTCGAATCGAGTCCAATCGATATCCCAGATTGGGACGAGCAGCTGGTAGCCACGAGGGCCGAAGAAGTCCTCGATCCCGGCGTTGGCGTCGAATGTCCAGGCGTCAGCCCCCGCGTCTTCAGGTGAAGCGTCCAGTAGTTGTCCCTCTTGGCCCACGAACCACTCGATAGTTCGGGCGGTGTCAGTAGGCCACTGTTCATAGCTCGCCTCGAAGAGCGGGATCGGCGCGCCGGCCTGTTCGCTTCCAGCTCCCGACTCGAAGAGCACTCGAACTGAGGGCTCCGTTTCAAAGGCCTGTAGCGCCTCATCATAGGTCTCATATTGAGTAAATCGATCAGGCTCAAAGACCGTCTCTTCCATACCGAACAGGTCTCCAAATTGCTGTGCACCAGCCGTTCTGATCACTACGTTCAGCTCTGGGATTCGCTC
>CALELH010000058.1 GCA_937902595.1 uncultured Myxococcales bacterium | reverse complement strand
GCATCCAAGACCACGACGATGAAGCGACCTGCATCCAAGTCGGGTAAGAGCCTCTTGGCCAAGTGCAAGGCCGACCGGAAAAAGTTCTGCAGGAAGTCTCGTTTGGCCCCGATGGTTGTGGCCTGCTTGATGAGGAACCGCTCGAAGTTGAGTGGGGCGTGCCGCGAGGCGTTCAGCAAGCTCAAGAAGAAGAAGTCTGGAAACACGGCAACGGTCTTGAGGAGTGGCGGCGTCTCGGCAAAGGCGGCGCCGAAGCTTGAAGAAGAAGAGGAAGAGCAGAATGGTGGCGACTCGGCTACGATTCGTAAGAGCAAGTCGTCTCTACCAAGTCTCAATCAGGAGATCATCGCGAACGGAAAGAGGATCCCCAAGACCCCCTACTGTTGGAAGGGCCTAAGTCAGTACAAGGGGAAGTGCGAAAGGAAAGACGGTAAGAACCCGACCGGGCTCTCGAAGACGATTCAACTCACATCGGCAGGTGGGGATTGGACCGTTGTTAAGGATGGCTACGGGAACAGCTTCTGCAGCGCGATCACTTATGAGTCTGTGGCGCCGATCGTTGAGGAGAAGGGGTGGCTTAAGAAGAAGCCGCTTTCAAAGGTCCAGACCTTTCAACAGCTCTGGTATGTGGTCTGTCCTGAAGGCGTCCAAAAGTCCGATGGGCTGCACTGTAAGCACCCTGATGGCTCGGTCTACAGTCTAGCAAAGGTCAAGCGTGAGGCAGCTGTATTGGCCGCCGTTCACTCTGGAATTGGTAAGTATGTGGAGCGACAGGATGCTCGAAGGGGAGATATCGTTCAGCTCTATCGTGGCTCACGTAAGGCCGACTATGATCGACGCGCCAAGGGTGGCTATGGCCACAGCGTCATCTTTGTTGGCTGGGTGGACGCTCAGGGTAATGTGAGCGAGAATTACGACAGCGGCACTGTTGGGATCCGGTACTTCAGCAGCCAGCCTTCGACCAACGGTGTAGGCGAAGCCAACGAGTGCTTTGTTCCGAAGAGCGGTCAGTCTTGCCCCAAGGCCGCCTGCGGCTCCTGCAAGCTGACCTCAGAGTCCATCACCATCGGTCGGCTCACGGGCCCCAATCACTGATACATTTGATTCTATGATTAGGCTTCACCAGCCCGGCGGTAGCCAGGGCTGGAGGTCTAGTCCTTGAATCATGACCCTCGTCTCAGGGGAGAAGGGATAGCCCCAGTGCTCTAGGAACGGGCTGATGTCTCGCCCGCTGATGGCGCTAAACCGAATGGCGAAGCCATCCATAAAACCGCCGAAACGCTCACGTGGGTAATCGGCGGAGTAGTAGCTCGCGAACACCTCTCCCATGACCGTCCACCCAAACTCGAAGACCAGCTGGCGATACATGGCCAGCTTCTCGAAGAGCCCAGCGCTCTCCCAGCGCAAGTCGCGCAGGGCTGCGTGGTCGATCATATTGTCCATGAACCCTCGAGTCTCTCGGTCACCGCCGCCGTTCAGATAGCCGTTGATGGTGTACATGCTGAAGAGGTTCACGGCGACCTCCGTGATGTCACCACCCGACCAGTCTTCGGTCTGGAATTGGTGGCCTAGCTCGTGGGCGAAGAGCCACCAGTCTTCATCTCCCGTACGCGTGCGGAGGGCCCATCCTGCGGCGAGGTCCGGGAAGTTTAGGCGCGCTGATGTCGCGTTGGCGTACCCCCAGCCGACCTGAATATCGAAGATCCAGTGGGTCTCGTAGCTCCGTGGCCTCGGCTCGCCGCTGAGGGTACGGTGACTGTCGTAGAAGCCCGCCCAAAAGTCTGTCACAGCGCCCGGGTCGGCCACCGCCCGCGCGGCCTCCGTTGGGACGACCATCCTGACCTTGCCCTCTTGCTGAAGGATGGCGAGGGGAGCGCCTCTGTCTAGGTCAGCAGTATAATCGGCGGCCGTATCTTCGCCGCGACTATAGAGCGCCTGCTCGATGGCGCCGCTGATCTCAATTGAGATCGGGTCGGCAGGATATGCTTCGGGAATCACGAGGTAGAGGGACCCACCGAAACCGTTTCCGATGAGCTGCTCATCTTCAGTAATTTCGTACTCGCTTAAGAGGAGAGGTGGACGGCGCCACTCCTCCACATGGTCAAGATAGCGGAGGTCATCATAACGCTCGCCCAGCTGGATCTTGAGCCCAAGGCCGACGTGCTGGGGATCCAAGCGCACTGTCACGGGCTGACCGGGCGCGGCGTAGAGACCAAGGGGTCGAATTCTTTTCCACTGCGCGTCGATGACCATGGTCCGTTCGACAGGCGCAGCGTTGTCAGCGACTGCACCAGGGAACACCGCTGACCAAGGGTGAGGTGCAGGCCATGGATAGCCGGAGAGCTGAGCGCCCACGTTTGCGCTTAACATCGCGTACGGGTCGGTCTTCTGGACAGGGAGGGCCGGAGTGTCGGCGAGTAGTCTTTGGAGCGCTAGGTCCAGCTCTCTCGTCCTCCGATCCTTCTTGGCTTCTAAGAACAGCGGTGACACACGAGTGAGCTGCGTCGCATCGAGCTCGACGCCCTCTACGTACCCACACCACAAGGCTGCCGGTGAACCAAAGGGATCATACCTTACCTGTCCTTGTGAGACGTCACGGACAGTGTTCGCCCGCCAAGAGATCCCCGTCCCATCTAGGATCGCGTCACCTTGGTTAATCTCTGAGGTCCAATTCAGCCACCAGCTCCAATGCAGCGCTGACCCCGCGATGAGGAGGCCGCCTCCGTCTTCTACGAATCTACGGATGTGTTCGACGTCGGCTTCGGTGACGTGGGAGGTACCCCACTCATTGACCTGAATAATAGCCACGTCTACATCTGCGAGGGCCTCTGCGCTCCAGTTTCTGATGGCCTCGAGGCCTTGAACAAAGCGAACTTCTGCGACTCGGACCGTCTGCACACCCGCCTCGACTAGGAGATCTCCCACCAGACCATTGGCGGACAGAACTCGGACGGTCTCTCTTTCCGAGTTGGGAGAGACCCAGTCGACGGCGTTCGCAATGAGCGCCCGGACGCCCGCCTCTCCCAGGAGAGTGGATCGTACACTGGAGCTGAGGAAGTCCTGACCGGAGAAGGCGACGACGCGCCCGGACCCGAGTTGAGATGCAGCGACGAAGACACCGTCATCTGAGGAGACGATAGGAAAGACGTTCGGATGGATGCCCAGCTCCAAAGTGCCGTTCGTATCCTCTGGTAAGACAAAGGAGATCGGCTGCTCAGCGACGCCCGCTGTGATCGTCTCAAAGTTCGCCCGGCTCTGCTCAACTTGGCCGGCGATCACCTCAGGAACACCGCAGAGTTGGCACCCTGGGCACGGACTGGTTTGGTCGCAATTAAGCCCGTCTTCGGAGAGAGCGTAGCCGTCCGAGCAGGCACATTCGTATGAGCCTGGTGTGTTACTGCAGAGTTGAGCGCAGCCGCCATTGTTCATGACGCACTCATCAACGTCGACGCAGCCGTCGCCGGTCATGCTGTACCCTTGGTCGCACACGCAGGCACCGTCCACGCATTGAGCTGACTGATGGCAGTCGACCTGTAGGCAGGATGTCTCGACGCACTCAGCATCAACACACTCAAAGCCGTCGGCACAAACCTCATCGCCACATGTTGTGGGTGAGGTGCCGTCGGGCACCTCAGCGTCTGTCGCTGAGTGGGATGAGTCTTGTGTAGGATCGGTAGCGCAGCCTAGCGCGGAGAGAGAGACCGCTAGGACTATAGGAATGACAGTAGAGATCTTGAAGAACATTTCCCCCCCGGGCGACAGAGATCGCGCAGATGAACCGATAATCCTCTCCACGGCCGCGGTCCCTTACTATGGGGGGCTGCAGCGCACGGTGAGTACGACCCTGCTGTGGTACCCACAACGAGAGGTGAAATGCAAAGACTACGCCGAATCAGATACGGCTGTTGTAGTACTCGATGACCTGCTGGACGTCGATTGGAAATGGGACAGAGTCGGCGGAAGGATCCGTTGAGATCGTCGCCTTCTTGTCGTCCACATCGAGGGTAATCCAGTCTGGCAGAGACAGCGATGGCTGAGCGAGAGAAGACTTGATGATCTCCACCTCTTTGCTCTTCTCGCGAACCTGAATCACGTCGCCCGACTTAATGCGAGCTGACGGGATGTCCGTCTTTCGACCGTTCAAAAGGAAGTGACCGTGATTCACAAGCTGACGTGCAGCAGGGATGGTCGGCGCCAGGCCGGCTCTGAACACAGCGTTGTCCAAGCGTGACTCAAGCAACTCAAGAAGACGAACACCAGCAGCGGTCTTCGACTTACGAGCGATCTTAATCTGTCGGCGCATTTGGCGCTCGGTCAGACCGTAATTCATCTTGAGCTTCTGCTTCTCTTTAAGCTGCACACCGAAAACGGAGTCAGCTCGGCGACGCTTACCGCCGTGCTCTCCCGGTGGGTAGGGACGTCGCTCAGTAGACTTCCGGGACAGGCCTGGAAGCTCAACTGCGAGGGCGCGCATAACTCGGACGCGGGGTCCTGTGTAACGTGACATAACTCAACTCTCCTATCTCTTCTCTCTCTGCAGAAGAGGAACTCGTATTGACTCTCTCTCGAGGTCAAACTCACTCACGACCCGGGCGCTCCAATTATCGAGGCGTCCGGATGCCAAATCAGTACATATATTTTCATCGAACTCAGGAACGAAGAAAACCTTGGTCTCTTCGGTCCCAAGAGCCCATTTACACCCAAGAGCGCAAACGTAAGCCCCGATCCAGATAATCTTGTACGATCAGTATCAGGGGCGCGGTGAGTATCACTAAACCGCTGTAACAGCAAGACTAACGATCACATTAGTTAGATATTCTTACCTATGTTCTCGAGGTGACAAGCGCGATCCTCAGCTCGAACTTTCGTATCCGGGGACATCTAATGTCCAATATGCCCTCCCAAATTCGCCCAGGGCATCGCTCTGCGCCGGAGCAGGTAAAGTGCCATAGAACCTCGGGCAGCCGCGGGGAGCACACCACCTGAAGCGGTGCTTCTCCGTGGCTACTGTGCCTCTCCTCGCAAAAAACTCGGCAAGAGATGCGTTGTCTGACTCCTACGGAAAGTCAGAGATGAACGGGCGCTCTTCGCCTTGAAATTGACGGTGTGAACGATCTTTGGTTGGACATCGAGCAGGAGCTGGTTTGTTAGAGTGTGACCTCGCTGGACCTGTCCAGGAGCCCACTGGATGTAAGCCCAGACTGCGAAGCCTTTCTCTTCGATTCCAACCCATTGGAAGGCCAGCGTCGATCCGTTCTTGTCCTTCAGGACAAGATCGGCCAGCAGCAGTGCGCGGACGGCGGCCTCGAAGTTTCCCGCTCGCTGCTCTTGAGAGATCGCTCGGTCAAGATCGGCTCGGTGTAACTGTATCCCGACCTCTAGATGACCTTGGTCGAGCTCAACCTCGGTCAACGTGACGTGACTGGGGTGAGCTTGGCAGAGGGCAGGGAAGAGGCACAGGAGTAGGACAGTTAGGCGCCTCACTGAGCGTCAGCCGGACGTGAACGTGATGGAGCCGACGCTTCCTCTGCTTTCTGGGGGCGATCGGAGCCTTGGTTTGATCCATCCGACCCCGTGTCGTTCTTGAGCTCGCGCTGCTTCTCTTTTTTCTGAGCCTCTTCTTTGGCTTTAGCCTTGGCTGCTTCTTTCTGCTTCTTCTCTTTCCACGCCTTCGCCTTCTGCATTTCGTTCTTACCGAACTTCTTCTTGAACAGCTTAAAACGAGATTCAACGATCTTGGGTGGCCATGCGTTATTGCTGTGATCGACGTCGGCGAGTCCCTTGTGTGGATCGATCTCGAAGCTCGCGACCTCTCTCTTTGTCATGAGGAGCTTGGAGACGCTACGGGCGCGTTTAGCCCAGATCTCAGCCGGGTACTTAATGACCTCCTTACCGCCGTCCTTATAGGTAATGTGTAGAGGAACAGGCATGACTAGACCCTTGTTCTCCAGATCGATGACGTAGAAGAAGCGCGTCTTCTTCAACAGCTCCTTTTCCCACTCCTTCAGGTCTTTCAGATATTTCTGGAAATCATCCTTGTCTCGCTCGGTGACGGCGTCAGGGTCGAAGTTATTATAGAAGTCCTTAAGGTTTGGGTAACGCTCCACCCGATACGTGCGGCCTTCTTGCACGTTCCGGTCTTGACTCACATTTGGCGGTTCATTGGCCTCGCGGAATGCTTTCTTGGCGGGCTTGTCTACCACTGGATCATGGACGTCCATGATGAAGCGGCGCACACGCTTTATTCCAAGGTCGACGTGGCCTGTCGTGTAAAACCAGCCGCGCCAGAACCAGTCTAGGTCCATGCCTGACACGTCCTCCATTGTCCTGAAAAAGTCGGCGGGTTGGGGCTGCTTAAACTTCCAGCGGTTGGTGTAGGTTTTAAACGCGTGATCAAAGAGCGGTCGACCCATAATGCTCTCGCGAAGCACGGTCAGCGCTGCGGCGGGTTTAGCGTATGCGTTGCTTCCGAATCGCAGGAGAGACTCGCTATTGGTCATGATCGGGACAGTAT
>CALELH010000057.1 GCA_937902595.1 uncultured Myxococcales bacterium | reverse complement strand
TATACCCGATCATGATTACGGCGTCCCCGTGCGCTTTGAATCGCCAGGGTATAAAGCCTGGCTCAAACACATCCTCAGCTTCGGACCAGTCACCCGGCCCTCTGTATATGGACCTGCGGGACACGCCGGGCTCAAAGGCGAAACGGTCAGCACCGAGCCGGGCATAATAGAGATACAGGGTGTCATTGATCTCCATAAAGCGCGGCTCGCGGAGATCACTCCCCTCAAAGAAGGCCCCCTCGTATCGCCAGGTGGCGTGATCAGCCGTGCTTACGACATAGAGAAAGGTCTCAGGGCTGGCGAAGTGACTTGGCGCCGTCCGGTAGGCAAAGAAGAGTCGACCACGAAAGTGGATGATGTCGAGGTTGTTGTGGGCCACCTGACTCACCGCTTCACTGGGGAAGCCAGGGGACGGGACGACGACTTGGTCTAAACCAAGGACAGGTGCCGGCCCGTGGCAAACAGGGGACCCGCATAGGCACGCGTTCAGCGCCTCGCAGCGCGACTCCGGGTGCGCCCCTGTGTCCGTGGAAGGCCCACAGGACGCGCTGAGAGCGAGGAGCGTAGCGACGAACACGACTCTCGCGACGAGATCATTGAGCACGAGGACCACCCCTTCCGTGGCATCCATAACACTACAGGCAGTGATAGCCGTCTCACAGTGTAGTGCGCAATAGTTGTCACCATAGGGCCTTGGTGCGGTACATTGTGAACACAGGGTACATAGAGAGGGTCAGGGCGCGATGGTCATCAAGCAAACGGTGCTGCTGTTTCTGCTCTCCTCCAGCGCCTTAGCTCACGGAATCAACGGCCATATACACGTCACCGCTTGGGCGGCAGCCCAGGTAGAAGGAGACGTCGCCGAGCTTCTCGCGGACCCAGAGGTTTACGAGGCGTACCTGTTCGGTGCCGCCTTCCCTGACAGCGGCTACGCCATTGACGATGCGTACAGCGAGCTTGTCCACTGGGAACCCTTCGTCGAGGCCTTTATTCGCCATGTACGAATGACGACGGCCCCACCATACATAGGCATCGAAGACCGTAAGAAGGTCGCGTTTCTCTTAGGGGTCGGCGCCCATGGCCTGCAAGACGAGATCTTTGACACGCTATTCCTGCCCCAGGTCGAGGCGCGGGATGACGCCGGCCAAGAGGAGACGGACCCAGGCACGGACGCTTTCCTCTACACGGATGGCCACCTAGAGCACACGCCCGGGGTATACGCCCCACTAGACGACGTCATCACCGTTCTTGAGTCAGAGTATGGCCACACCGTTGAGCCGGGCACCATGTCAGGTGGGATGAACCGAGTGAAAGCCTTCGTTATCGACAGCCTCCCTGCCTTTGCGGGGGACCTTGACGACATGCTGCGCCCGGAGATGCCTTGGGGCTCAAGGCACTACATGGATGAGACGGTCCCCGGCAGCCTCGCCAGTGAGGTGCCGGCGACGGCGGCCTACGTCGAGGCCCTCTGGCGACGGCTGAATGGAGACCTGCCGGTGAGCGCGCGTATCGTTCATCGTTATCCAGGCAGGGACCGAACGAACGCAGAGGACGCGCTTATTCCAGCCGACTCTTGGATCACGCTCGTGTTTGGGGTCGGCGTTCGCGTCGGAAGCCTTAGGCAGGACACAGTGCGACTCCTGGATCCGGAGAGGGCGCCTATACCGTGTGAGGTTGGGTACCAGCGATGGGGCTCACAAGAGGACTCGACGACACGGATCGTCGTGCTCCGCCCTGGACAGAGGGTCAGAAACCTAGCCGCGTACACAGTTGAGATCGGCGCGGGCGTTGAGATTGTCGATGGGGAGCGAGTTGACGCTCCCTGGGACTACCCCATCACCGAAGCTCCACCTACCCTAGAAGCGGGGCAGGCGGACAACGCTGACCAAGGACAAATCAACGCAGAGGCGACGAACCAGGGAGGCTGCGCGCTCGTAGCGGGAGCCACCGGCAGCTCCGGGCGCTCCCAAGCGGCCCTGGTTTTCATTGCACTATGTATGTGCCGGTCGAGGCGACGGGCATCACAGGGCAGTTTGGAGGCAGAGAAATGAATGAAGGTAGATCTCCTTTTAGCTGGCTGCTCGTCGCGGCTCTCACCGCTGGGGCCCTTACGGCCACCGCCTGCACTGAGAAGAGAGACACGGATCTTCAACTCACGGAGATGAGTCAGGGGATTGTGAATGGCGTTAAGGAAGACGAATACCCTGGTGTGGGCGCGCTGACCCTGGTGATGGGCGAGGAGTACACGGGGTCTTTCTGCACAGGCACCCTAATCGCGCCACAATGGGTAGTGACCGCGGCGCACTGTGTCGAGGGCGGTTATGGACGTATGGCAGGCCGGGAGGGCGCCCCCGATGACACGTTCTTCCATTTCTTTGTCGGCTCGCGTGCGGACCGCCGTGAGTCCGGACAGCTCTTCCAGGCACGGCAGGTCTACATTCACCCCGGATACAGGGCTCGCGGCGGCCGCAGCTATTACGACATCGCCATGATGGAGCTCGCCGAGCCCATCGCGGACATCGATCCGTACCCACTGTTCGAAGGTGACCTCACAGATTTTGAGGGAGAAGAGGTCTTCTATACAGGCTTTGGTATGACCGACGGCGTTGAGCGTACCGGCGGCGGAGTCAAGCACTCCAAGAGCTTGCGAATTCATAGGGTCTACGCGGCCACATTCTCGACGTCCCAGAGCGACGGGGGGGTCTGCTTCGGAGATTCCGGCGGTCCGGGATTGCTCATGACAGAGGGTGGCTATCGCACGGTGGGCGTCAACAGCGCCGCCATCGGCCAAGTTCCCTGCATGGGCTGGTCCAGCCAAATGAGGACGGACGCCTACGCGTCTTGGATTCTCGACATCATGGGTGAAGGAGCGAGCTGCATCGAAGACGGGGATCTCTGCCAATGTCCAGAGGCCTGCGGAGAGGACGGCGTATGTGACAACTCTCAATGCGGGATGCTTAGGTGTGGAGGATTCATTAATTGTGTGCGTGCCTGCGAAGATCCCGCTTGCCAGTACGGCTGCTATGCATCGATGACGCCCATCGAGCACCATTTCGCCGATCAGCTCTATGCCTGTGTTGGAGCCAATTGCCCCGAGGGGCAGCAGTTCTGCGTCCAAACCTATTGCAGTCGTGAACTGCACGCCTGCTACCAGGGGGAGGAGGCTGCCACAGGCGACGCGTCTTGCGCAGCTACGCACTGGTGCGCTGAAGAGTGTACCACCGACGCGTGCAAGAACGCCTGCTTCTATGAGGCCACCTTTGACGCGCAGGACGCTTATCGACCGGTTGAAGACTGTGTGGAGGCGAACTGTCCGGACGACGCTCTCGCTATGGGGCGCAGCGACTGTATCGCCCGCCAGTGCAGGCGACCACTGCTCGCGTGCTTACCACCGGATGGGTGCTCACTCACGGGACAGGACTGCCAAGAAGGGGAGGCCTGTGTCCCCGCCGCTTGGGGGGCGACATACTGCAGGGCTACCGATGGGCTGGAGGTCGGCGCGGCCTGTGAACTCAGCGGTGTGCCTTGCGTCGAGGGAGCGCTCTGCCTGGGTAGCCCCGCAGGGGCCTACTGTCATCGACTCTGCACAACCGATATAGACTGCTCCTCCGACGGCGGCGCCTGCGAACGCCGCGCCGCGCCGGGGGCTCCATTTCCGTTGGGGCTGTGTAGCGCCATTTGCCGTGACGCAGACTTGGACGGCACCTGCGACGACGCTGACTGCGCCCCCGAGGACGCCTCAGCGTATCCCGGGGCTGACGAGGTCTGTGACAACGAAGCCGATGAAGATTGCGATGGCCTCGTTGACGAGGGGTGTGTCGTCTGCGCTGATGATGATGGCGACGGGTTCTGTGGAGAAGAGGACTGCGACGATGCGGACCCTGAGACGCGACCAGGCGTCGACGAGGTGTGCGGAGACGACATCGATAATAACTGTGACGGCGTAATCGATGAAGACTGCCCCGCCATAGAGCCGGACATGGCGATCCGAGCAATCGAAGACGCGGGCATCGCAGACCAAACGCTACCCGACTCAGAGCCCATGCTCCTCATTGGTGATGGCGGGGACGGCGCAGGGTGTGACTGCTCCGCCACCGGCGAGGGTTCTTCGCTGCCGCTGTGGTGCCTATTGCTTGTGGTTGGACTCGCGCGCCGGCGGCGATTCGCGACCAATGGGCTCGCCCTAACGCTCGTCGCGATGATCTCACTGCTTGGCCTAATGGGGTGCGAAGGACAAGAGTCAGACCTGGCGGTCCTTCCGGACACCGCCTTGATTGACGCAGGGGATCCCGATGCGGAACACAGGGACGCTGGGCCCTTGGCCGACAGCGCCACCGTGAGGGATGCACAAGCCGACGCGAGGGGAGCAGACGTCCTTCAAGAGCCCACAGATGCGGCCACCGGAGACCTAGGACTCGAAGACATGAGCACGGAGCCGGACATGGAGCCGTCTCCCCCAACAATCTCCCGTATTCAACGAGGCCTCGAGGCGCCAGGCACGGTGGTCACACTCAACTCGGTGATCTTGGCCTCCCCCTTCGCTAGAGGGGGCGCTTTCGCGACAAATGGCGAGGTTGGGCCATACTCTGGCCTTTGGTTGCAGATCGACGGTGACCTGCCTGACTGGCCCATGGGGACCACCTTTAACGTGACGGGCACTGTGACGGAGTTTACCGAGACTCCAGCCCCTGACGGAGGCGTCCCCCCGACTACCCAGACTCGGAGTCAACTCACGGTCAACGGCGTCGAGGATCTGACGAGACTGGATGTGGCCGAGCTGCCGATGCCGAGCGTCGTCTCCCTGGGTGAGTTCGCCATACCGGATCTAGCGGAGTTGTTTGAAGGTGTCCTCGTCTCAGTGACCGATGTCACGGTGACCCGGCCCCCAAGAGGTGGAGTCTTCCTTCTAAATGGCACTCTCTCCGTAGACCGCCACTTCGTGCCAGGAGGGGACGACTGGCTCGTTAACGGCGTCAGCCTCGAGCTGGTGACTGGGATC
>CALELH010000056.1 GCA_937902595.1 uncultured Myxococcales bacterium | reverse complement strand
TGGTGCGGGAGGCGTTATCCAAGTCGGATGATCTTGGCCCGTCCATCGAGAACCTGCTTCGGCCTTCATCTCGTCATTCGTGACAACCTACGTCGTGACCTTGACCCAGCGGGAGAACCGGCGTTTATTCGAGACGTCAGTTTTCGACTTTGAAGAGGATAATTCATGAGCGAACAGTCTAAAGCGACATCGCTGGGACTCGCAGATTCGGTCTTAGACCTCGTTGGAGAGACTCCGCTGGTCAGACTCAATCGGCTGGTGAGTGATCAGCACGCTGAGGTGCTCGTGGAGCTCGAGTCCCATAACCCCGCGGGGAGCGTTAAGGATCGCATCGCGCTCGCCATGATCGAAACGGCCGAGGAAGATGGTCGTCTTAAGCCAGGGGACACGATCGTTGAACCGACCAGCGGCAACACCGGCATTGGCCTGGCGTTGGTCGCCGCCGTTAAAGGCTACCGATTGATCATCACCATGCCCGATGACAAGTCGATGGAGCGCAAGACACTACTGGAGCACTTTGGTGTGCAGGTGGTGCAGACACCGGCTCGAAAGCTGATGCAGGGAGCCATCGACCGCGCACAGGAGATCGTGGACACAAACCCACGCTGCTTCATGCCTGGTCAATTCCGGAATCCAGCCAACCCAGAGGTGCACCGTAGAACGACGGCGCGAGAGATTCTGAGCGCTACGGATGGGCGTATAGACGCCTTCGTCGCAGGTGTCGGAACCGGGGGCACCTTTACGGGAGTGGGTGATGTCTTGAAGTCCGAGCTGTCCGACGTCGAGCTGGTCGCCGTCGAGCCATCAGACTCCCCTGCGTTATGTGGAGGCACGACGAAGCCACACGCGATTCAGGGGATCGGCGCCGGCTTTGTTCCGGACATCCTTAACACCGATCTCATCGACAGGATTTTGCATTGCGAGAATGAGGTCGCGTTCAAGACGTCACAAGCCCTCGCGCGCCAAGAGGGGATCCTCGCCGGGTTATCCGCGGGCGCAAATGTGTGGGGGGCGCTAGAGATCGCGAAGGAGCTGGGACCCGGAAAGCGCGTCGTCACGATAATTTGTGATGGGTGGGAGCGTTACGCCAGCATGAAGAAACCGCTCGGGGTTATCCCTGGGCTCGACTTTATAATCTGAGTTATGTCGGCTGATAAGAACATCAATGTACCAGGATTGATCCTGACCGCGGTCATCGCGGTGGTGGCGTTCTATATCCATCAGCTGCCCTTCGCGCCCTTTACGATAGACGATCGACACCCCATCGACGCGTTACTGATCGCCATCGTCTTGGGAATGACGATTCGTAACACCATCACGCTCAGCCCATCGCTGGGGCCCGGCATCCAGTACTCGGTGAAGAAGGTCCTGCCTTTCGCCATTGTGCTCATGGGGGCGAAGCTCGACTTTAATTATGTCCTCGAGGTCTCCGCCCAAGCGCTCTTGATCTCTGTGCTCTGCGTGATCGTCGCCCTCGCGCTCACCATCTGGTTGTGTAATCGGATGGGTGTTGGCCAGAAGCTTGGTTTGTTGATCGGTATCGGGACCGCGATTTGTGGCGGAACAGCTATCGCGGTGGCGGCGCCAACCATTGAGGCCGACGACAACGACACGGCCTTCGCGATTACAACCATCACCATTTTTGGCTTAGCGGCGATCTTCATCTTTCCCATCTTGGGGCACGCCTTCGGGATGACGGAGAATGAGTTTGGCATCTGGGCGGGTATTTCGATTCAGGCGACGCCTCAGGTCATGGCGGCCGGCTTCGCCTATGGTGAGACCGCCGGCGAGGTCGCGGTCATCGTTAAGCTCGTGCGTGTACTCCTG
>CALELH010000055.1 GCA_937902595.1 uncultured Myxococcales bacterium | reverse complement strand
TGCGCTTGACGCGCTCGGCCTGATGAACCTCCGCAAAGGGATCTAGGAACTCCCTCAGTTCGCCGTCCACTGGGGCCTCTAGCCACGCTCGATATAGCGCCTCATGAACGGACGATTCCTCGGACTCTAAGAGATACCGTGCGGCATCCAGCGCCACCCCCTCGCCGGCCCCCTGGAGGAGCGCCAACGCGAGCTTATGACGGTCACCGTACGAAGCGTCAGCAAGCACCTTGCCCAGCACACCGGCGTCAGGCGCACGCCTCATCACGCTCATGAGGTCATGAAATTCGAAAGGCAAGCCTGCGTCCACCCAAGCTTCCATAAATGCAGCTAGGGTCTCCCCAGGCCATACCCCCATGGACTTCTTGTACCGATCGAGCGTCTCCCCCGCGTCAGCCGTATCTACGAGCCCTAAGACCATCCAGAAAAGCGTCAAGGTCAGCTGCCTGGAGGTCGGCACGCCCCCTGCGGTCCGAGCAATGACGAGTGACGCAAACCCGGCCGCCCTATTCAAGTACACCGCGCGATTGAGGAGGGTCTGTACAATCTGTTCATTCTCCTTCCTCATCTCCTCTTTCGAGGCATCTCGGAAGGTGCTGGTGGCTCCATCGTCTTCATGACTCGCTAGGCGCTGCCTCGCCTCAATCACCAAGTCAATGATCACTAGACGCTGCGTATGAGCAGGCCTCTCAAGAAAAGCCTCAGCCTCCGCCCGTTCGGCCAAAAACGCCGAACCAGGTCCACTAACATGGTCACAGACTCGGCAGATCCAGTAATCGAGTTCTTCGACCCGACCGTGCTCAACCTGGGTACTGCGACACGCAGTGCAGGCGCCCAGCTCATCGATCTCTGGCACACTCTCTGGGGCTCTAACTATGAACGCCCAGAGCTTCACTACAACGACGGTGACAACCGTGACCTTCAATCCAAGAAAGAAGAAATATTGCGCGACATCAAAATCAACCATCTTGCCCAACAACCCTCAAAATAGACGCACACTGCCTGGGCGACGCCTCAGCTAAGATTCACCGTAAGAACACTATACACAGCCCGCAGTAGCCCAACTATATACCTTTCATATATTCCGCAATCTCCACAATGTCGCTTCAAAACACACACGCTCGCCCCTAGCATGGAACAAAGACAAGGAGATGCTCAATGAATAAGACAGCGCCAATTCATCCCGAAGGACTGATGGGGCACATAACAATTATCCTAGCCGCAGCGCTACTGCAGTTCGGGTGCGGCGAGGCACCACGGTCAGATGGTCACGACCTCATAGAGATCAACCGCGCGGGACCAGTCTCCGCCGTTGCGGTACCTACCTCCTGGCAAGAGGCGAGGCGCCATGAGGGCCTAATGGAACCACGAGGTGGGATCCTTCCCTTGGCCCCTAGGCGAGTAGTACGGTCCACTGGACAGACCCCTATATCGCCGCCTGTCGGCCCGCCCGGCAGCGCTCCGAGTCACTTCGGTACGGCATTGCACTGTGTGACCAGCCAAACAGGGGTCGGGCCGATGGCCCGGCCAAGGGTCGCAAGGATCCTAGTGGCCCCTCAAATCAACTCGAGCTACCTGATGCATGTCTCTCGTGGGCCTATGCTCAGGGGAACACTCGAATACGATGAGGCTGCCGTCACCCAACGCCTGGAACCAATGTCTGCCGAAATCATCCAGGACGGGGACGAACGATGGGTCTCGGGACACCTCACGCTCCCTAATGGGATGGGTATCCGGACCCTTGGACTGGAGCTCATCCGGGAAGACGACTTCTTCTATGGGACCTACTCAGACCAAATAGGCGCGCTACGCGAGGAGCACCAAGTCACTTGCTGGGAGCAGTTACATGATCTCAGACCCGACGACTTCATCACGGCGCCGCTGCGGCCACGTGTGGCCTACTTCGACCGAGACATAGGTGGATGCGTAAACGCCCAAGGCCATGAGCACTACAACGTAGTCCCCATCGAATACGTTCGCGAGACCGGCGATGGGATGTGCGCGGACCTCCGAGGCTTTCGGCTGAACGGTGACGACTATACGTATCCAACCATGACAGGCTGGAACCTCACCGGTGCACTATTAGACGGCGCAGAGCTCAACTTCGCCCAGCTAAAATTCACCCAACTGATAGGCGCCAAGATGCGAAACATGTCCCTGGGATACGCTAAGATCGAAGGCTACATAAATGGAGAGACCGTCTTACCGACAGAGGCCGACTGCGAGACGAGCGGCGATGACGAGATGGGGCGAGTGACCTGTATTCGCTGAAGGCTCCGACTAAGTCCACAGTGGCTCGATGCAGCGGGGAAGATCTGAAAGTAATTTCTGCGATAATACTTGATGGATCGGGCGGTAATTTATGATACTCACGCCTCGACTTACCTCCACTTCACACAGGAAGAATCCCGAGTGGACAGACAGGCCCCAGACACCGCCGATCCGCACGAGCTAGCCGTCGCTACAGGCTGCGTGTCGTATATCGATCCCGAGACGGGCTACACGGTCTTCACGGAGCTCGCTCACATTGAGCGCGGCTACTGCTGCGGGAGCCGGTGCCGGCACTGCCCCTATGGCTTGGCGCCCCTCACGACACAGGATCCGGCGGTGCGCCCCCCGTGCGCGGCTGTCGATGGATGACGCCGTCCACCTCGTCGACGGCTACTCCGCCCGGTCGCTCTCACGAGAGGAGTTCCGGCCGTTCTTTGA
>CALELH010000054.1 GCA_937902595.1 uncultured Myxococcales bacterium | reverse complement strand
TGTTTGAGCCGAATGATCACCGACTCTGGAAGCGAGTCACTCGTGACATCACGGCCTTCTTGCTTCGCCTCTGGCGACAGGGCGCGCTCTTTGGGAAGACGCCCGAGGAGGCGTTCTACGTAAAGTGTGATGAAGAGACGAATCCGCCCGAGGTGGTGGATGCGGGACAGCTGATCGTCGAGGTCGGCATGTGCCCTGTGAAGCCCGCGGAGTTCGTGGTCTTCCGAATTGGTCAGATGCCTGCTGGTGGCGACGTCGCCGAATAGCGGGCTCAACAAGTTCTGAAATACCGATCGAGGCGCATAGGGAGTGCCTATGCAACGAGGTCGGAAGTGTGAATGGCCGGCTCGCCGGTCAAGAAGGGAGTGAGCGATGCCGAACCGCAGAGCCCATGATCATATTGGTAATTTTAACTTCAAGATCGAGATTGAAGGCGTCACCCAGGGTGCCTTCAGGAACGTCGAGGGACTCGATTCCGAGACGGAGGTCATTGAGTATCAGGACGGTGACGACACGATTCTGCGTAAGCGGCCGGGTCGCACGAAGTACAGCAACATCTCGCTCAAGCGTGGCTACATCAACAGTGATGAGCTGTGGCAGTGGCGCAAGATGGTGATCGACGGAAAGGTCGAGCGAAAGAGTGGCTCGGTCATTCTGTGCGCTGACGATGGCAGCGAGATCATGCGGTACAACTTCTTCGAGGCCTGGCCTTCCAAGTGGAAGGGCTTCTCCCTCGACGGAAAGGGTACCGACGTGAACGTCGAGGAGATGGAGCTCGCGGTCGAGAAAGTCGAGCGCGGATAGTCCTCGGACGCCGTTCGTCGCTGAAATGAAGACGGGGAGGCAGCTGGTCTGCTCTCCCCGTTCTTCTTTTCAGGATTGAGCGGCTGCCGGATTGAGCGGGTCCTACGGACCCAGGTGCCCTTGCCAAGCCACACGACGGCGCGATACCAAAGAGGGCACATTGGGGGCGAAAGCCCTGATTTCGAGCCTTAGCAGGTGGGAGTACGATGGCGTTCAAGACAGAGTTCGAGTTCACCCTTCCCAAGGGGTATGTGGATAAAGACGGAAACACCCACAAGAAGGGTGTGATGCGGCTCGCCACGGCCAAGGACGAGATCCTCCCTCTGCAGGACTACAGGGTGCAGAGCAATCGCGCCTACCTGGTCATCATTCTGCTGAGTCGAGTGATCACCAAGCTTGGTGATCTGCAGTCGATTAACCCTTCGGTGATCGAGGAGCTGTTCTCGACAGACCTCGCTTACCTGCAGGACTTCTATCGTCGAATCAATGAGGAGGGCACGGCGGCCGTCAAGGTCAGCTGCCCGGCGTGCAGCCACGATTTCGAGGTCGATATGGGGTCTGACCTGGGGGAATCGTAAGCTACCCTCTGGATCGCCTCTACCAGGAGGTAGCGTACATTGCTTATCACTTCCATTGGGCCATCGAGGACGTCCTGGCCATGGAGCATAAGGAGCGTCAGATCTGGGTTCGAGAGATCTCTGAGATCAACAAGGAGATCAATCGTTCCCGTAAACCCAATTAGTGCGGAGCTCGACCGGTGACGACATCACGCGCGCCTGGCATCTATTCGATTGCGTCGGAGAGCCGGTATGTCCCAATGGATCTTGGGCCATCGGGCGTCGCGGGTTTTGTGGGTATGGCAGAGCGAGGACCGACGGACCTCCCAACTCGCGTGACCTCTTATGAGGAGTTCCTCTCCCTGTTTGGCGAGCCCCCGCTTGAGGGCTATCTGGGTCCGGCCATCCAGGGGTTCTTTCTCAACGGTGGCCAGTCTTGTTATGTGCTGCGCATCGCGCACCAGGTCTCTCGAAGTGGAGAGGAGGTCGCGGCGAAGGCGGGCTTCGACCTGCAGACTGACACCGGAGCTCCTAGCTTACGTATTGAAGCGGTAAATCCCGGGCTCTTGGCGAACCGCGTTCGGGTCTCGGTGGAGCGACCAGAGCCGCGGGTGAGCACCCT
>CALELH010000053.1 GCA_937902595.1 uncultured Myxococcales bacterium | reverse complement strand
CCTCGCCGTCGTGAAGATCGATCCCGAGGGCCATCGATTAGCCCCGATTCCCATCGGTGTCTCCCGCGATCTGCAAGTGGGTCAAAGAGTGATGGCCATCGGTAACCCCTTCGGCCTGGACCATTCGCTCACGGTTGGGGTTGTCAGCGCATTAGATCGCAGCATCGAGTCTATGACTGGTCGCGACATTCGAGGGGTCGTTCAAACCGATGCATCCATTAATCCGGGGAATTCAGGTGGTCCGCTCCTAGACAGCGCGGGTCGCTTGGTCGGGGTGAACACCGCGATTCGTAGTCCCTCTGGTGCCAGCGCGGGTGTCGGTTTTGCCGTGCCCGTGGACACCGTGAACCGCTTAGTTCCTCAGCTGATTAGGTATGGCAAGATCATCCGACCGCGCCTCGGGGTTCGTTTGGCTCACGGGAGCTTGGCCGATCGACTAGGCGTCGAAGGGATCCTTCTGCTCGGCGTTGAGCCCGGGAGCCCAGCACAAAAGGCGGGTCTAATCGGCACTCGTCGCACGGCGAAGGGTCGGCTATTGCTCGGTGATGTCATCGTCGGAGCTGACGGGACGATGCTCAAGGATGAACAGGACCTCATGGCGCAGCTGGAGGGTCGGAATCCTGGAGACAGGCTGGAGCTGAGTATCTTGCGAGATGAACGCCAGATCGTTGTCCCTGTGGTGCTCGGCGCACCGAGTAGGTCGAGCAGGCCGCGCCGCTGACAGCTTAGTCTGCTTCGCGCGAGGTGGTGCTTAGAAGTACATCCAATGTGTATGAACAGTCGCCGGTGCCTGGAGCGCCCTTTGGGGCCGCCCCCGTTAGACAGCGCGTGAGCGAATCGCTGATGATGGTCGACTCTCGGAGCTCAACTCCGGCGTCTGCGACGGAGAGTATGATCCGGCCTCGAGCGCTCTTACGTTTAGGGAACGCCCGTTCATGACACTCTCTGACCGACGCTCTGAACTGCTTCAGTTGACGACTTATCGCCCGTCGGTCCTTACATTCTTTGCGCACATCTCTGATGCGGGTTCGGACGACCAGCCAGTCATGTACGGCGCGGCTGCTAGCGTCTGCTTGGAGCTTGATGCGGGTTCGAGGAACGACGACGGCCTTGGGCGCGCGCCGCAGGCTCGGAGCCGCGAAGAGAACTGGGACATCCGTGGGTCGAAACCTGTCGATGGTCGTTGACGATAGCCGCGTCATGGTCGGTCGCCATCCTGCGATGAGCCACTGGGCGTCTCTCCGCTCCAGCCACAGGGTGAACCCATAGTCTTGTTGTCGCGTACGGGCGAGGACATCGACGAGAAGGCGGCCGTCGACCATTCTGAGCCCGCGCAGAGCCCCGACCTCTGTACCGGCCTCCACGCTCAGTGGGAAACCCTCGGGGCTTAACTCCGGGACGAATAGAGTTTGGTCATCACCGCCTCCGACCTGTGCGCGCCGCAGAAGACTGTTTACCTGAGCCTCTAGGTCCGCCGACTCAGGGCTGGGGGCCGACTCAGAACAGCCAACCATAAGCACCGCGATGAAGACCCATCGACTCATTGTGCGGCCTCCATGGCGATCTTGAGCTTTGGCGCGGTCTTGAAGAGCGCGCTCAGATGGTCTGTGACCGCTCCATGAGTCTTCGCTGCAGTGAGGCGTATCAGCAGAGTGCCGTCACGATGAATGGCTGGGACATCAGCGACGGCGCGAGAGTACGCGTCCAGGGCCGTGCTGTGACCCTTGAAGACATCTTTGGCTTGAGTACCAACTCGCGCGCGGAGGCTCTTCTCGCCCCAGTCAACATCGATATGGACGTGGTCTAATGCGTCTCCGGAGGTCTTCACGGCCTTCCCAAGGGTGAAGGCAGAAGGTTGGCCTTTCTTGCCCCGAACTAAGAGCTGCACACTCTCAGCGCCGGCCTCGAAAGACCAGTTCACCAAGTCGAGGGTCATTAGGACTGGGGATTGGCCTCTGAGACCGACGGCGACATGGGGGCGGTACGTCGCTTTCGCCTGCTTTGAGAGCCTACGTCTGCGCTCGATGGCATCCATGATCGCCGCTTTGACGGCGCCACCTCGATAGGGAATCGTGGTGTCACCATCGATGGACACTTGGCCTCCAAGAACCGTGACGACCACTCCGGAGTGAGGGCGGCCTTCAGCATCTCTCCCGGCTAGGCCCCCACTCCAAGGGGGGGCATGAGACACCGCCGGTAATCCATAGCGCCCGAGGAGAGCTTTAGAGCGTGAGTGACGTGGATCCCCCACCTGCGTGACGAGCCATCCCCCCTCACTTCGCTCCATCTCAAAAGAGATTGAGATGGGCCAGCCATCGAGCTGGAGTGCCACCGCGCCATGTCGTACGGAGCTGTGGTTGAATCTGAGCTGCTCGATGTGCAGAAACTGATAGCGGCCGCGGTCTCGTCGAAGAGAGTTTGTCTGTGCGTATGCCGCCTCGCTGAAATAGGTAGCCCCAGACTGTTCTTCGCTAATGAGTGCTCTGAACCCGTGCTCTACAGTCAACCAAGCGGAGGCTCTCGTAGGGGAACTATCACAGGCGGTGAGACCGATTGAGAGGACCATCAGGCTAAGCGCCACCGTAAACCTGAGCATGCTATTGCTCTTCGTTCAGTCGCTCGCATCGACTGGTCGGCTGGAGACGTTCTCGGCGGCCGACGGTCTCCGTTTCATCGAACTCGATGAGATCGTATCGATGTATATCCCGAAAGTCCTGATTGCTCTCTGAGCGGTCACGTTTCTGAAGCTCCAGGTTGACTATCCCATCGCTCGTGCACACTCGAGCGTGAGTCCTCCCTTTCTCTTCGAAGCGGTCGCTGACGACTCGACCTCGGCGTGGGCCGGTCACAATTGAAGGCTCCACCTGGCTGAAGATAAACCAAGTGGCCTTGAGCGACTCGCGACGCGTACCCACCCGTCGATCCACATTAGCCATAAACTCCGGTCGGTCAAAGGCCCATGAGTCGTGGCACCAGTCGTCCTCTTGTTCAAAGGCCGGGCAAGCCTCCTGGTGTGGGCACGGGGCGTGGACGAACCATCCGCGGGAGATGAAAAGCTCACGAAGCTCCAACACGTGACGCGCCGGTTCCTTCGCCGCAGGTTCGATGGCGACAAGATGTCCGTCAGGCTGTAGCCAGTGAGCGAACTCTCGTATTAACAGCGAGAATCGTTCCATCGGCAGCTCGTTCAGGACGTTCATGCAGAGGACGAGATCGAAGCGGTCTTGGCGACCAATTTGACGTGCTAGAGGGCTGCTCAAATCCACCTGAACCGTCGTTACACCTTTGAGATCAAGAGCATCGGCTAGTCGCTGGCTAGCCTCTAGCGCCTCCGGGACACGATCGGTCGCTAAGTGTTCAATCTCTAGGCCTTGATCTTGTGCCCATAAGCCAACGGCAGCCACGCCTGTGCCGGGTCCACACCCCAACTCCAAAACTCGGAGTGGACGCGTATTGGAGAATTTAAGCCGATCGAGCACAGGCCCTAACTTCGGTGCCTGAGCACAGACAACGTAGCTCGCGTACGCTCTGAGGAGCTTAGGGTCTCTTAGATACGGACGCCGCATAAAGCGAGACCTATGGCCGGTCAGACCTTTATGGAGTGTCTCAAGCCCTTCTGCCAACGCGTCGAGGTTGCGTCGGTCATCAAAGGGACCATAGAGCGACTCCAATGCATCAAGCAGGCGCTCATCAACAGAGAGCGTCCCTGCCGTGCTTCCATGGATTCTACGACGGCCCATACTTAGCGAAGCTCCTTGATGAGATTATCTAGGCCTCGCCTCAGCGCCGTCTGACGCTTGGTTGGCTTCGCGTCCATTATCAACCGCTCGCGCTCTGCGCGAGCGATCCCGCGGGCTTGGCGTCGGTTAGCGCTAGGTGTCGCGCGGAGGAGTCTAGCGTAGCGTAGCCCTGCGCTGGCTTGGTCTTCCTGGGCGCGACGGTCCTTGGGCGCAGCTGTCGTGAGCTTCTGGGCGAAGGCGTATGCCTCTCTAGCGGCTCGACGGGCCGGCCGGATCTTGTCCAGACGTCCAAGTAATTGCGCGTAATTCCCCATCGTGATGAGTCGGGTACGAAGGCCGTGCTTCTCCAGCAGCTTCGCCGCCTCAAGTGCTGTTTTGTACGAGCCGAGCGCTTTACGATCCTTCTTTTGGTTGGAGTAGAAGGCGCCCAAAGCGTTGGTGGTGCGAACATAGGCGAGGCGAACCTCTTCGTTCTTTGGATGGGATTTCATCAACGGCCGCGTGAGCTCAATGGCTTTCTCGTGAAGCGCTCTCGCGTCCGCCTTCTTGTCTTGAGCAGAGAGCAGATCAGCGAGCTGGCCATATCGGGCAGCGAGCGCTTGGGGGATGACTAAGTCTGTGGTGGAGAGGCGGGCGCGATACTCCAAGAGGGAGATAGCCTCTCTCTGGAATGACTCGTGGGCGGTTGCCTGCCCGAGTTCGTCAGAGAGATGGGTCGCTGTGGCGACGACGTCGTAGGCAAGAGACGCCGTTGAGATGGGGTCGCCTTGCCCTTTGCGAGCAGCTTGAGCGACTTCGACCGCCCGCTTAGCTGCCGTCAGCGCATGCGCGGCTCGTTTCAGCGCGGCTTCTCGTTTCGCAAGATCGATCCATGCGCCAGCGAGTTGGGATTGAACGGGTCCATTCGCCGGTAGGAACTTGGTCGAGTCATCCACCGCGACGGCCGCTCCCCTTAGGATCTCAACCGCCGCCATCGAGTCATCGCTTGCCTGCGCGAACTCTCGCGCTGAGGTGATTCGGTCATGGCGTGTGCGTTCATCTGTCGGGTTGTTTCGAAAGATCTTGGCCGCGACATCAACGGCCTCACGAGCCAGCCGGCTGGCTTCTTTTGGATCGCCCAAATGCTGCGCGATCTGAGCTTGGCGTCGGATAATCACCAGCCGACTCCGAGCGAGCTTGTCGTTATCTGGTCGCTCGGCTATGGCCTCATCGACGGCGATCCTCGCCTTCGCGAGCATGGTCCTGGCCCGATCATAATCACGGTTGATCGTGGCTCGCTCTACCTCCAGCATGGCGCGGTTGGCTCGCGCCGTGGGGTGATCCTTTGCCGCATCAGCAGCCTCATCGCGCTGGGCTGAGATCTTGTAGTGTAGAAAGACCGAGAGCCCGCTCGCGACAAGGATGCCGACGATGAGGAGAAGCTTAGTCTGATTTTCCTTAGAGGTGCTCATAGTCTGGAAGAGTACCTTAACCCCAAGTCAGCGCAACTGTGTGGCTCTTTCAGAGGGTAAGGACTTACTTTGGAGCCCGCCAGACAAAGGTCTTGAGGTGGGGTTCCTCAATGCATGGAAAGTCCTCGGCGAGTGGGCAAACGCGCTCGAATTGATAGCCTTCCGGGAGCCCTCGCTGAACCAGACGCGCGAATCGGCGAGGAGGAATCCCTCGGTGGTTTGTCGCCGTCCAAAGCGCGCCGCCCGGCGCGACGAGGCTCGCCGCCATCTGCACCAGTTCTGGGTAGTCTTTTCGAGCCGACCAGCGTCGTTTCTTCGTCCCAATACTCGTGCTGGGCGGATCCAGTATGACCAGATCGAAGCGCTCGCCGCGACGGGCGAGCCGAGGGATCCAGTTAAAGACGTCTCCAAAAATCTGGTCGTGCTTCTCGAGGGATATGCCGTGGTCAGTGAGCTGGAGCGGTATCCGCTGCAGCCACTCCTTGGAGAGGTCCAAACTCACGGTCTCCGCCCCAGCGCAGGCAGCAGCCACGGAGAATCCGCCTCCTTGAGCGAAGGTGTTAAGTACTCGCATTCCGGATGTGTTCTCGGCGAGCCAAGCGCGTTGGGGTCGTTGGTCCAGAAAGAGCCCGGTGGAGAGCTGATCTCCCAGAATGACACGGTATCGTACCCCATGTTCCTGAACGGCCAAGTTCATTGGAGCGGCTTCGCCGCTCAATAATTTCATTCGGTCCTGTCCACCGTGAGAGCGGTCGCGCTTACCATCGATGATGTAGACGCCTCGTGCCTCGGGGAGAGGACCGCTCGACGTACCTTCGTCTTGTTGAACCCATAACCAATCACCGTAACGATCTACACGCCAGCCCGGATGCCCATCCGCCGCACCATTGAACTCTCGGAAACAGTCCGTGTCGGGGTCACGACGCAAGCGATCGCGTACAGCGCTGGGCGAGTGAGCATCGTAAGCCACCATGTCGGCAGGTAGTGGACTCCTCCAAGGAGCGTTACCGGCCAATTTTAGCTCTGCGCAATGGAGAAGGGTTCTTGGGGCTCTTCTATCCACCGCGCAACCATATCGAGCGTCTCCTATAATTGGGCACCCAATCTCAGCGAGGTGGAACCTAATCTGGTGTGTTCGACCTGTGACAGGCTCGACCTCCAAGAGATGGCAGCGGTCCGATGAGCGCTTAACGGAGTAGCGTGTATGCGCGGAGCGTCTGTTCGGCGTGGGCATTGGCTTCTTAATCTCGCCATTCATGGCCCTAGGACGCTCGGCGACGACCGCGTAATAGACCTTACGGATTGACCGATCCGTGAATCCCGCTTGCAGCCGCTGGGCCCCCTCCTTAGAGCGGCTAAAAGCGATGACGCCAGTAGTGTCGACATCGAGCCTATGATGGACGCCGACCTGCTCATCGCACCATGACACGAGGTCCGGGCGCGAAGTCGCTCCGTCTGTGTGAGTGAGCCAACCTTGGGGTTTGTGCACCACCCAGAGGTGTTCATCCTTAAAGAGTGTGCTCGGCTCGTCACCAGGGATGGGCAAGCAGTCGAGCATTCGTGGTCGCATACGCTAGCCTCTTGGTGCTGGAAGGGAGAGCAGCCGAGCTCCCAGAGGGGAGATTCGGGCTGCGTAGATACCGTCAAGCGTCTCGGAGAGAACGCGTATCTCGTCTAGCCTCGTTGAGAGCTGCTCGTAGTCTCTAAGAGCGGTCTCTCGGGATTGAGGTGACCTGAACTCTCCACCGTCTATCTCGCTCTTTGCTCGATCCATTCGAATGGATAGGAGAGCGATCTGTTCTTGCGCAGCCTGGACGTCTTGCCAGGCCTCTGCTGCACGCCACCGATGGCGCCCGATCACAACCAAGATGATGGCTGCGCAGGCGATGCCCCACCACATCAGAGCTACTCGACCTCACGTTCGATACACGTACCGGCCTCACAAAGGCGTGGAGGCCCACACTCAGCGTCAGCGGTGCATGTGGCGTCAGCTTCATCGGCGACACAGCGCCCTGCGGTTGAACAGATGGGCCGTGACTGAATGCAGTCAGCCTCAGAGAGACATTCAACACACACGCCGATCCGACCTCCCATCAGTCTTAGACAGATGGGGGTAGCAACATTTTCGCAGTCAAAGTCTTCTCGGCAGACTCCCTGACCCACATCAGTACAAGTTTGCTCCTCGGTACAGATCGGCTGAAGTGCGGGGCAATACGTATTGTCTAAACATTCCCGACATGTGCCGATGTCATTGCACACGGGCCGAACAGTTGGGCAATACCTGTTGTCGAGACACTCTACGCACGCACCTTCGTCAGTGCATAATCGGGCGTCTGCCGGACAGTCATCGTTCGTCTCACATTGACCTGTCATCCCTGCGTCGTCCGCACCGAAGTCTGCCTCACCACCGTTTCCTAGATCCTCCGTCTGTCCGCCGTCACCGGGATCTTCGACTTCGGTCTCAGGCTCGCAGCCCAAGAACAGCAGCGAAACGAATAGGGGGGCGAGTATGAATCGAGACATAATGTTTCTTCTCCCAGGAAAAGCGTTCCCTCTGTAGATATGTCAGGGGAGCGGTCGGCTTCAACCCTGCAGACAAACTTCAGTGATCACGTCAGGGCTCTCGAGCACCAAAAAGTGGCCTGCGTCTGGGACGAATGTCACCGGGAATCGCACGCCATCGAACATTCGGGGAGAGATGCAGCCATCTTCCAATCCGACCATTACGTGAACAGGGCATCGCGGGTCTTGATTGGCGAGCTGCCAGTTCTCTCGCCAATGCGACCCTGGTCGGGGAAGCAGGGCGCGATAGTAGCTCAAGGCCGCTCGCAGAGACCCGGGTGCCGAAAGACAGGACTTGACCGAGTCGAGATGTCCCGGAGGTGGCGTCAGATTCGGACTCCAGCGAGACCAAAGGTCGTCGAGATACGCGAAGTTATCCTTAGCCACGCGCTGCTCAGCCAGACGCCCAAATTGAAATAAGCCCATGTACCGGCTCTGGAACCATTGTCGTGGGCTGCGGCACAGCCCACTGGAGAACGCTCGGAGAGGGGGGACCGAGAGCGCGACCACTTTTGAGATCCGGCTCACGTCTTGAGCGGCGCATGCGTAGGCTACAGCCGCACCCCAGTCATGGCCAATCAGGCAGGTCTCTTTGAAATCAAGCGCCTTCAAAAGCTCAAGCACATCACGACTGAGGGCTTTGATGTCGTAACGACCATCCGGTGCTAGGTCGCTTGGAGCGTAACCACGGAGATATGGAGCGGCGACGGTATATCCGGCCGCCGCAAGTCGCTCAGCGACAGGCGCCATGCCGTCAGCGGTGTCCGGGAATCCATGGAGAATCACACCGCACCGTGGGCCATCGCCCCAGAGGCGTACGCCAAGCGTAAGGCCTCCGATGTCTACTCGCTTGAAGTCACTCATCGTCTTCGAATCTCTTATGGGTAGTACCATGTCATTAGATCATGGCCCGCAGCGCGTCACTAGCCGTCGCACGAATGCAGTGGTCATAGATTGACGAGAGTCGCGTTTGTTCGGGATTGACCTCCACGCAGACCGCCCCCCTGTCCCGGGCATGGTAGGGAAGCTCTGCGGCAGGATAGACCACGGCGGATGTACCGATGGACACGAAGAGGTCACACGATTCGATAGCGCTCACGGCCTCACGGACGACATCCCCTCGGAGCGAGTCGCCAAACCAGACGATGTCGGGGCGCCACCAATGTGCGTAGTCGATCTGAGCCTGGAAGGGGACATCGAACTGCTCCTTCACGAATCCGGACAGCTCATCTCTCACTTTCCAAAGACTGCCGTGTAGTTCGAGAACCCGCTCAGACCCGGCTCTTTGATGTAACCCATCGATGTTTTGAGTCACGACCGTGACCTGCGCGCCTCTCTGCTCTACGGCGGCGATGATCTCGTGCCCCGTATTAGGTTTGCAGTCTGCGACGAGCTGTCGTCGGTAGTTGTGAAACTCCCAAACCGCTTCAGGATCGCGGTCGAACGCGTCCTGACATGCATACTGCTCGTAGTCATATTCCTTCCAGATTCCACCTTTTCCCCGATAGGTCGGTACGCCACTCTCAGCAGAGATCCCCGCACCAGTAAAAAACACGACGCGGCTATAATCACCGAGTTGAATAGGAGATTCGGACATGGATTTGTTCCTCAGATGTGCGAGGTAATGATGATATCACGCTTCTTCTGGGATCCACTTCCCGAACAAGTGCTGCTATTGTCCTGTCTATGGGTTCATCATCTACTCTTGTTGGTCGCCGCGGCGTCGTCTCAGCCGGCGACATTCAAACTGCTCGTGCTGGTGCCATCGCCCTCGAGGCAGGCGGTAACGCGGTCGACGCAGTCGTCGCCGCCGGTTTCGCCGCCTTTGTCTGCGAGGTCGCGCTGTGTGGCCCTCTTGGTGGTGGTGTTATGGTCGCCCGGCTCCCTGAACAGGGTGAGTTCGCCGTCGACTTTTTCGGGCGTACGCCTGGACTCGGAGGACCCAAGCCGACGGACTTAGAGTTTGGCGAGGCGTGCATCGACTTTGGGGTCGCGACACAGAGCTTTAAGGTAGGTCGCGGAGCGGCGGCCCTCGGGCTCGCTCTACCGGGTCTCTTAGAGTTTCACGAGAGGTGGGGGCGCCTGCCGCTTAAGGATGTGGCGGAGCCGGCCGTTCGTTTGG
>CALELH010000052.1 GCA_937902595.1 uncultured Myxococcales bacterium | reverse complement strand
TACCTAAGATTCTCGAGGTCGCGGGTGACGCGGCTGAGCTCGCGCCCACAAAGCGAGGCGTTCAGCTGACCCTCACCCATCAGCTACCCGTGCGAGGACATCGCGAGCTCGTCCTTGAGTTCGATGTACTGCCATTCCACCCGTTCCCGTTGCGCGCACGACCAAACACGGTCGACCGCATTCGCGATCTCTATCAAGCGGTGATGCCCGACGAGGTCAGCGTTGATGACGAGCGCGTCTCTGCGTACCGACGCGTAACGAGTGATGATGGACCAGCGACACCAGAGCAGCTGTTCTTCGCGACAGGTCTGCCGGCCATGATGCAGGTTCTCCTAGAGCCAAAGCTCGGTCTCGATCCACTGTCCCTTCTCCACCTCAGGAGCGAAGTACAGCAGCTCGAGGCGGCGCCAGGACCATACACGGTGCGCACGGACTCAACCTACGTCGTCGACGAGCCCGGTGGCCGTCGCGTCGCGATAAAGGCTGAGGTGTGTGCCGGCTCGAAGACCGTGGCGCGCCTCGACCAAGAGTTCTTCATCCGCAGCTTCAGTGGGAAGATCCCCGCCGAGTGGAGTCAGGACAACTCAGAGAGCGGCGAGGAGACCGGCCCAAGCGAGACAGCTTTGGACCGACCGAGACATCTGTTCTCTATCAGCCGTCGGGCGCCATCAGATCTGCGGGCTTTCGCGCACATCTCTGGCGATCTGAACCCAATTCACCGAGACCCGGCGCTGGCCGCTCTCGCCGGCCTACCTGGACCCATTGTTCATGGCCAATGGACCGCCGCGACCGCGTGTGCGCTCCTGGTTGGAGCCGATCGGAAGCTCAAGCATTCAGAGGCGCGCTTTCTAGCGCCGGTCATGCCGGGCGCCGAGCTTGAGTTCAACGCAGAGGTCGTCGCCCGGATCGATGGTGATGAGGTCGTTGAGGTTGAGGTGTTATGCGAAGGGACGCCGGCTCTGAGCTTACGAGCCAGGGTCGCCGGACAGAAGACCGCCTTGGTCTTTCCCGGTCAGGGGAGCCAGCGCCGCGGTATGGGCATGCCCGGATACGAGCGTTCCAACGCCGCCAAGGCTGTTTGGGATCGCGCAGACGCCCACACCATCGCTAAGTACGGTTTCTCCCTGCTGGACATCGTCCGCAACAATCCGAAGACCGTCGACATCGGCGCCGAGATCGTCCGACACCCAGACGGTGTCCTGAACGTGACCCAGTTTACGCAGGTCGCGCTGACGGTGCTCTCCGTCGCGGGCGTCGCCGAGCTACGAGAGGCGGGCGCTTGCGCCGATGATTGCTGGTTCGGCGGTCACTCGGTCGGCGAATACTCTGCGCTGTCTGCGGTGACTCACGTACTGCCACTGGAGGCGCTCATCGACGTCGTCTACCACCGTGGCCTGACGATGCAGCGCTTCGTGCCTCGTGATGAGATGGGACGCTCCGACTACGCCATGGGTGTGATTCGACCGAATCGCGCCAAGATGGATGGGCAGACAGCCACGGATCTCGTCGAGCGCGTCGCCCATGAGACGGGACAACCCATCTACGTCGTCAACCACAACGTCCTTAACAGGCAGTACGCTGTCGCCGGACACCTTGAGGCGATCGCAGAGTTAGAAGATCGCCTGCTGAAGCACGCCGCGGACGGGAGCGCTTGGGTGCGCATCCCCGGGATCGATGTCCCATTCCACAGCCCACTCCTGGTAGACGGTGTCCCCGCCTTCCGTGCGGTCCTTGAGAACTGCATCTCGAAGGAGATCGACATCGATCGCTTAGTGGGACGCTATGTACCCAACCTCGTCGCTCGACCCTTCGAGCTCACCGAGGACTTCGTGGACGCCATGATTGAGGCGACGGGGTACCGCGAGCTGGCGAAGATTCGTAAGAAACCAGCAAAACACGGACGTAAGATCCTCATCGAGCTGCTCGCTTGGCAGTTCGCGTCACCGGTCCGCTGGATCGAGACTCAAGAATACTTCGCCGATACGGTGGAGCAGCTTGTTGAGATCGGCCCAGCGTCTGCGCCTGTGCTCACAAATATGTTCCTCAGCAGTACACGGCATCGGGATCACATCCCGGACGTACTGCACTCTGGACGCGACTTCGACGCAGTGATCGGTGTCGGCGTCGAGGCTGCTCCCGAGCCCGAGGCCGCGCCAAATGCGGAGGTTGTAAGCGAGATATCAGCACCCGTGGCGAGCGCGCCCGCTGCGCCAGTCGCGGTCGCTGCCGGCCCTGTGGAGGCCTTGGATGACGCTGATTGGTCCGTAGGTGCCTCTCTGAAGGCGCTCTTGGCGCTCCGCGTCGGAGTCGGCCTGAACGATATTGGTGGCGGAGACACGGTCGATGGCCTCCTTGGGGGGAACTCGGCTCGTAGAAATCAGGTGCTGCTCGATCTCGGTAAGGAGTTTGGGGCCGGGGCCGTAGACGGCGCCCACGAGCTACCTATCAGCGAGCTAACGGAGGCGCTAGAGCGGGCGAGCGGCTCACGGTATCGCCACCCTGGCCCAATCCTAAAGGCCGCTCAAACCCAGGCGCTTGGGACCGTGGGTCTCCCGCGCAAGGCCGCCCTCGCGACGCTCAAAGACGCCTTCGGGCTCGGGTCGGGTCGCAGCGAAGCGGTGCTGTCGACCTTGGCCGTCGAGACCAGCGCGTATCAGGGCGCGAGCGATCCTGTTAAAGCCGCCGCTAAGGCCTACGCTGCGCGCGAAGGTATCTCACTAGAGCGCGCGGTGAGCGCTGGTGCCGCCACCGTCTCGGTGGACGCAGGCGCCTTGGAGGCAGCGCAGCAGGAGATGAAGGGTCATTGGCTGGAGGTCGCTCGGTCAGCGCTGACCGCCGGGGGACTCGATCCTCTCCTCGTCGACCAAGCGATGGCTGAGCCTGAGCCGGCCGTGTCTCGACAAGAGACCGTGCAGGGCGGTCGCTTTAACGCCGATAAGCACGTGGCGTTTACCGCGGTCCATCAGTGGGCCCGCGCAGACGTCCTCCGCTGGTACTGGGATCTACGACGCGACGCCGCAGGCCCCGAGATGGTCGATCGGATCGCGCGTAGAGCATCTGATGACACCATCGAGATGCTGAACTACTTGGGGACAACAGTCTCTCCGCGAACGAACGTCGGCAAAGCGATCAAGGCCTGCCGAGTCGCTGCTGAGAAGGGCATGAAGGCCGACCTCCCCTGGTCGGGCCAGACCGCGCTGATCACCGGATCGGGCCCCGACTCCATCGCTGAGTCGGTAGTTCGTCGGCTTCTCGAAGGCGGCGCGCGCGTCGTCGTCACCACCTCCCGCCCGAGCCGGCCAAGATTGGCCCGCTTCAAGTCAC
>CALELH010000051.1 GCA_937902595.1 uncultured Myxococcales bacterium | reverse complement strand
TCTTCGCGGCGTGGTCAGCGGCTTAGACGAGCTTCCTAAGCCGCTGAACGAGATCTACGTAAACATTATCGTCGTTGAGACGACCCACAGCTCGCCATACAATCGAAGTAGGCTTCCTCCACCAGGCCCGGGCGGACTACTGATGGAAGACGGCCCTTTTGAGATCATCGCGCGACCTGGTGAGATCGCGATCGTCGCGACAGCAGGCGAGATAAACCGCAACACTCTGCAAGATTTCCAGGACGGCAATATCGATTATTGGACGATGCGCCGCTCACTTAATCCAATGGCGATGGGACTACGGCGCTTCATCTCGGCGAGCCCGGGCGACACGATTGGGGAACTCGATGTTGAGATCGATCATCCAATGGATCTGAGTTTCCCGGTCGACCTAGATAATCCACCCGCTGGGGCCGACCCTGGTCCACGATTCTACGCCGCTCTTCCTCGACTTAATTTTGGCCCTGAGGGGTACTGGGAGCTGGACACTCAAGCCGTAGCTATCGAGCCGAATTTGAACCTGCGTAAGATGCCTAGGCTTGATGGCTGGAACGCCGACCTGACCTACATGATTATCGGACTAGCCTACAGCGCTACTGAGAGCAATATGCCCTACTCGGTATCTGTGGAAGAGACCCGTGACGTCGAAGCAGGTCTGCTCATCACGCCTTTCGTTGGCTCGGCGTTCGTCCTAGATCCCGTCGAGGGCGCCCAGCTCGGCGCTGGCCGTCAGGTGACTTGGGGTGTACACGATGGCTTCGAAGGCCCTATCGCTGAGCCATCTGCGAACCTCATTCGGATCGAAGAGCCGGCTTTGGGTCCACCGAAGCCACTTTGGAGATACTATACACAGAGCTTAGTCACCCAGTTCCAGTTCCCAGAGCTACCAGCTGACGTGGGAAGCGCCGGGTTGGGCCAGGGCATCATGTTCCTCACTATCATGCCGTTTATCGTCGAAGGTGAAGCCTTCGATTTCGAAGATTTTACCTATAACGACCTCGCACAATATCGCTGGAAGACCTGGGGCCAGACGATGACTGTGTTTAGTCGCTAGGCATCTTTATATTTCCTGTTGTTCCCTCCCCCTTGCCTTGCGGCAGACGCGTCGACAAGTTACACCTGACGGTGTGGGGACGCGGGCTACTGCTCTAGGCCCCTCAAGCTATAGTCTTTGGCAGCGCACACCTAGCTGGAGCGCTGACTAGACACCTCATGGGGGAGGCACTTTGAAGATCTACACCAAGATATTGCTCGGCATGGCCGTCGGCGTAACGCTCGGCCTAACAGTCGGCCCTAAATCGTCCTTTCTGGAGCATGATCTCTACCGAGCATCAGACGGTTCTAAGTACGAATTCCGGTTGGACCGCGCGGACAGTAAGACCCGACTCAGCCTGCCAGCAAATGTCCAAGTCGACTTCATCGCAGAAGAGGTCATAGAGGGACAGGTCGCGGATAAATCAGGTAAAATGCATCCGGCCAGCGTGTGGGTCAAAGGCCACTTTACGTTGGAGGAGCGCCTCGTCCTGATGGATAAATCAGGCGTCCTGAGTAAGCAACTTGTGGGTAAGAAGCCAGGTGACAAGATCAACGCCTGGCTGAAGCTTCGTCATGTGGCCTTAGATGCCGGTATCCAAAGCCTGCCGATCCCTATCAGTAACGTCGGGGATGCGGTCATTTCGTACCTTAAGCCCATCGGCGACCTATTCTTACGCCTTATCAAGATGGTGATCGTGCCCCTTGTCTTCTCTTCTCTGCTCGTCGGCATCGCGAGTCTAGGGGATATCCGAAAGCTTGGGCGGCTGGGTGGCCGAACATTGGGGCTGTATATGCTAACGACGGCGATCGCGGTCTCTATCGGTCTTCTCTGCGCCTACTTGGTGGAACCAGGCAGCTATATAGATCCTTCTGACAAAGCTGCGCTCGTGGCTCAATTTGCTGACGCTGCAGGCTCGAAATCGAGCAGCGCCGCAGCCGCTCCCTCAACCATGGATAACATTCTCGGCATCATCCCCTTGAACCCGTTCGACTCGCTCGCTAGCGGGAATATGCTCCAGATTATCTTCTTTGCGGTCATCTTCGGCGTCGCTCTCACAATGCTCGAAGACAATAAGGCGGAGATTATCATCACCTTCTTCGACCGCATTCAGGAGGCGATGGTCCTGATTATTCATATGGTGATGGTCATCGCTCCCTTCGGCGTTGCGGCGCTGGTCGCCGATGTCATAGGGAGTAGCGGAGCGAGTATCCTGTACGCACTGGCCGTCTACGCCGGTACAGTGCTGCTTGGTCTCGCCCTGCATGCTGGGATCGTATATGGCGGTCTCGTCGTGACAATCTCCAAACTAAAGTGGCTGGATTTCATGCGTTCCATTCGCCCAGCACAGCTCATCGCGTTCTCGACCTCATCTTCCTCAGCCACGCTGCCTGTCTCAATGGAGTGCGCTGAGGAGAACCTGGGCATCTCTAATGCTGTCTCAAGCTTTGTTTTACCGCTTGGCTCTACGGTGAATATGGACGGTACAGCCCTATACCAGGGCGTCGCGGCCATCTTTATTGCTCAAGTGTTTGGGATAGATCTGTCTCTAGCGGACCAGTTGACGATCGTCTTGACCGCCACCATGGCCTCCATAGGTGCTGCTGGCGTACCGGGCGCAGGCATGGTCACGCTCGCTATGGTCCTTACCGCCACAGGGATTCCACAGGTTGGGATCGCGCTTATTCTGGGTATGGACCGACTGCTCGACATGTTCAGAACAGCGGTCAATGTGACAGGCGACCTCGCGGTCACGTCAGTGATGGCGAGGGCAGAAGGCGAGACCTTGACGGCACTGACGCCGGAACAAGACTCATCGGATCCGAATCAAGGGTTTGAAGGCCGCCTCGAGGGCGAAGAGCGCGTTATAGAGCCCGCCGAAGCCCCAGGGTTTGACGAGGAGAGCGAGTAGCCCTCAGGCGTCACTCTCTTCGGCCGGGGGCTCCACCGTGGACCGGCGGACAATGTCTCTTACATAGCGCGTAACGACAGCTGTCGTTATGTTGTTAAGAACGAACCGCCGTATCTGCTTCCGGTCCGGTGTTCTTCCTCCATTGTAGAAGACGAGGTCCCCCAAATAGAGGGGATAATCTCTGTCTGGCAATGGTCCCGGTGAACAGTCATCTAAGTTGCCTGCCTGTAGAGCTTCACAGATACCCGGCAGACAGTATTCAGCAGACATGGTCGTCCGGTCAGTCCTCATGAGATTTCCAGAGTGAAAAAAACTGAGCTTAAACTCTCCATCTTCTTCAAGCACATCGATGGAAGTCTCGGTGTTCTTGCTGTGACTAAAACTCGTATACAAATGAGGCGTCAGTAAGACCTCTGCGCTGGGGACATCCGGCCCAATGTGAGTCACTAACTCCGGTAACCCAGACGTCTGACGATGTACCCTCAGCAGAGCCCAGTAGCGAGCTGGATATATGTTGAATGGCTCCAGGAGAGCGTTCGATGGCTCGAAGCTACACATCAGCCACGGAAGTACCTGACCACGATGCACTGGGGAATCAAGTCGACGGTACACCGTCTGCACATCTTTGACCCGAGAGATGTAAGGGTGCTCACTGTCCCCTGCCATAAACTCTTCCGATGGAGACTCCAAGAACTCCTGAACACGCTCCGCAATGTCTCTTAACCGCACCATAATTACCTAACGATCACTACGCAAACCGCGGGTCGAACTCAGTCTGACCACGTGTATTTAATGCGTACCCCGACTGACGTACAGATTTCATTAAACTTTCTGACATTTTTCTTACGCTACGTCAAACCGACTCTCACGAGCAACCGAGAAATCCGTAAGTAATTGGGTCTAAAGAAATGTAGACGAGGGAGCCTGCGAGAGGCGTTTGGAGCGGCGGGTAAGATATAAAAAGCGCCCCCAGCAGGACTCGAACCTGCGACTCCAGGTTTAGGAAACCTGTGCTCTATCCACCTGAGCTATGGGGGCGCAATAGACCTAGAGAGTTAAGGCCTCTAATATCGAATGAGCGAATAAGCCTCGTATGGAGCCAATAGCTTGGCACCTTCCAAAAAGGCTAACTCGATGACTACGAGAACGGACGCGACAGCACCGCCTTGTCCTTCGACAAGCTTGCAAGCGGCCTCGGCCGTACCACCAGTGGCGAGTAAGTCGTCAATAATAACGACTCGATCACCCGCCTCGATCGCGTCTGTATGAATCTCAAGGGTATCGGATCCATACTCGAGTTCATACTCGATGCTCGCGGTCGAATAAGGAAGCTTCCCTGGCTTCCTTACGGGAATAAAGGGCAGCCCAAGAAGATGAGCAACGGGCGTTCCAAAGATGAACCCTCGAGATTCAATGCCCACGATCTTGGTCGCGCCGTGAACTCGCGCGAGGGCAGCTAAAGCATCAGTAGTCGCCTCTAAAGCATCGACGTCTGAAAGCAGCGGCGTTATGTCCTTAAAAAGGATCCCCGGCTTTGGAAAGTCCGGTACATCTCGAATGAACTCTTTAAGACCCTGCATTTTTTCCTCTCAACGTGCCGGCAGATAATCAAGCGGATTAACCGCCCTCCCCTTCACACGAAGTTCAAAGTGGAGATGCGGACCTGTGCTCCGCCCGGTGTTTCCTACCTCAGCGATGGGCGAACCTTGCCCGACACGGTCCCCTTCGTCAACCAGGTTCCGGCGGTTGTGCGCATATACACTCACAGTCCGACCTTCATGCTCAACGATGACCAGGTTTCCATAGCCGCGTTGCTTGTTGTCGCTATAGATGACTGTGCCGTCAGCTACGGCAAAAATCGGTGTCCCAGGCTTGGCCGCTAAATCGATGCCTTTGTGCACACGGCGACCGCGAGGACCATATCCGCTCGTAAGTACCCCCTTCTTGAGAGGCCAAACCAATTGAAGACCACCACGACTTCTTCGCTTCCTTCGCTTCCTTTTCTTCTTGGAGGTCTTATCGAGACGCGCCATCAGCGTCTCTACACCATACAAGAAGAGAGGCTGTCCAACGGAGATACGGCTCGGGTCTATGATTCCATTAATCTCGACGATGTCGCTCACTGCGACTTTGTGACGTTGGGCTATCAGCTCGAGTGAATCTCCAGCTTGCACAGTGTACCAGACGCCAACGAGCTCCTTCGCGACAGACATCGTCCGGATGGTTCGAACTTTGCTTTGCCCGCCGCCGCATCCGACACACACACTCAATAGAAGGAGACCTAGGAGACCTAGACGAGCGTGTAACCAGGCACCATCGTCGTAGTGTTTGCTTCCAAACATGAGAAGTCGGTCATCTCCAGGCAAAGTGGCGTAAGAGTCGCATGGCCCTGATCGATTGCGTCACAGTCGCTGCCTGGTAAACTAACATGTCCCAGGCCCTGACCACCGATCCAGTAATAAGCGTTGCCTCGCGGATCCTGTTTCACCGTGACCTGCCTACGATAATCTCGAAGACCACCTCGGGTCCAGCGATAGCCCGTTATTAAGCGTTCTCCGGTATCAGGTACATTTACATTCAACACCGTCGACGAGGGCCAGTCACTGGTCAAAAGATACTGAGCTAGATCCACCGCAAAGGCTGCGGCCGGCTCATAGTTCATCTCGTCGCCATACGCCAAGCTCAGGGCCATGGACGGAACCCCGGAGGACGCCCCCTCCATGGCGCCCGCAACCGTGCCCGAGTACAAAACGTCCTCACCCAAGTTGGGCCCACGATTGATACCGCTCACAACCAGATCAGGACGTCGGTCTAGCAGCGCTTGGAGGGCCAGATATACACAGTCAGTCGGCGTACCGTCCACCGTCCAGCGCATTTGGCCCATCACCGAGGCCCGAAGCGGGCGGGTTAGAGTGATGTGACGCCCTACCCCGGATTGCTCTCCTGCAGGCGCAACTACTGCGACGTCAGCGACCTGCTCGAAGGCCGTGGCTAAAGCCTGAATCCCAGGAGCCGAATAGCCATCGTCATTAGTGATCAGAATAAACGGTCGGCTCAATGCCTGCTCCCTGCCCCAAAATAGAAAAGGCCGCAGAGAAAACTCTGCGGCCCAGTCGGGGTGAGAGGATTTGAACCTCCGACCACTTGCACCCCATGCAAGTGCGCTACCAGACTGCGCTACACCCCGTCAGCTGATACAAAACCGGTGTACGGTTACGTATCAGGTTGAGCTGGTCTCCCTTAGGAGTCAGCTCCGCAACTGTTTATCGAGTTCTTAAGAACCTGACTCGGCTTGAAAGTGAGAACTCTGCGGGGCGCGATGGTGATCGCGTCATTGGTCTGAGGGTTCCGACCAGTGCGTTCCCCCTTCTCCCTAACCACAAAGTTGCCGAAACCGCTGATCTTGATCTTGCGTGGCAACTCACCATGCTCAAGTTCACACTTAATCGTCTCCAACGCCTTCTCGACGATCTCAGCTGACTCCTTCTTAGAGAAGGTGCCATCTATATCCCGA
>CALELH010000050.1 GCA_937902595.1 uncultured Myxococcales bacterium | reverse complement strand
GACGGTGACATTGATGAGGACTATCCAGACCTCGGCGCCGACTGCATGGAAGGTCAAGGAGAGTGTGCTCGAGTCGGGGTCATCGCCTGTGACCAAGAGAGCGGCGGCGCTACCTGCTCAGGCGTCGATCTCCCTGAGTTCGAAGAGCGCTGTGATGGACTAGATAACGACTGTGATGGAGTCACCGATGAGCAGTTTCCTAACGTGGGCCAAGTCTGCCAAGGCGGCGAAGGCGTATGTGCATCAGAGGGCGTAGTTCGCTGTGCGATGGATGGCCTCGCGGAGGTCTGTGATGCCATCCCTAGTCAGGGAGGGGCTGAGCTCTGCAACACCCTTGACGACGACTGTGATGGAGTCATCGATGAAACATTCCTCGGGCTCGGGACCCCCTGCGCAGTGGGTCGGGGGGCGTGCGCCGCCGAGGGCGTCCTCGTATGTACCGAAGATGGCGAGTTGACACGCTGCTCGGCTGAAGCACAGGTG
The DNA here is from genome assembly GCA_937902595.1 of uncultured Myxococcales bacterium. Classification (GTDB taxonomy): domain Bacteria; phylum Myxococcota_A; class Bradymonadia; order UBA7976; family UBA1532; genus UBA1532. Next base: position 12,624 of record CALELH010000050.1, on the reverse strand, counting down.
GCTGAACCCGAGCGCTGCGATACCATCGACAATGACTGTGATGGCGACACTGACGAAGGCTTCGACATCGGCGTCGCCTGCACGAGCGGAGAAGGTGAATGCGAGGTCGCGGGTCAACGAATCTGCGATCCAGCCTCAGGTCTCTTACGATGCGATGCCCGCCCCTCACCCGCGCAGCCGGAGAGATGCGATACTCTCGATAACGACTGCGACGGTTCAATAGACGAGGCTTTCCCTACGGTGGGTGACGTCTGCGAGATCGGTTTAGGCGAATGTCGTGCCGCCGGCGTGATCGCCTGTAGCGCTGACGGGAACACCAGCATCTGTGGAGCCAACCCAGACCCTCTCGCCGCTGAGCTCTGTGACGGCCTGGACAATGACTGCGATGGCCGCAGCGACGAGCGACTCGGGCTGGGCGACCCCTGCGAGGTTGGCCAGGGCGCGTGCCTCAGCGTTGGCGTCCAGGTCTGCTCTGACGATGGCGCCGTCCGATGTAACGCCGTCGCTCTTGAGGGCCCACCAGAGGTGTGCGACGGCCAGGATAATGACTGTGATCAGCGCATCGATGAAGGCTTCGAAGGCATCGGCGAACTGTGCCTCGTAGGTCGAGGTTCCTGTAGCCGGACGGGTGAGAATGAGTGCGCTCCCGATGGACTCTCAGTCGCCTGTAACGTGGTCGCCGGGGCACCTGAGCCAGAGCTCTGCGACGCTGAAGACAATGACTGCGACGGACAATTCGATGAAGACTTCCCAGACTTGAGAAACCGCTGTACCGCTGGCCAAGGGGCCTGTGAGCGTGCTGGACGACGAGCGTGCGCCGCAGACGGCATGTCGACCATCTGTCCAGCTCAAGCCGCCCCGGGTTCAGAAGAGACCTGCAACCTGTTCGACGATGATTGCGACGGCGCGACAGATGAGGCGTTTCCTCGGCTCGGTGAGCCGTGCGAGGTTGGCCTGGGCCTCTGTCGTTCAAGCGGCCTACTTCAATGCTCCGATGAGGAAGACTCGGTCATCTGCGATGTTGTTCCGGGCGACCCGGCCCCCGAGCGATGTGACCAAGAGGATAACGATTGCGATGGCGTTATAGATGAAGATCACGATGGAGAGTGCGCTCTCCGAGCCTCAGCCATCGGCAGCGCAAGCTACGAGACCTGCGCGATCACACCAAACGGCGCGATTCGGTGCTGGGGAGACGCCGAGGGCGCCGCACCGGAGGGCCGCTTCATGGTTCTGCGAAGCGGAGACAACTTTCACTGCGCCCTAGACGAGGCTGGCCGACCCACCTGTTGGGGCGCTCGCAATAACGATCGACTAGACGTCCCCGACACCGTCGTCGACCACATAGCCCTCGGCCTGTCGGGACACGGATGTCTGATCGATAGCGCAGGAGCGACACGCTGCTGGGGACGTAATTCAGCCGGCGAGACAGAGCCTCCCGATGTCGCTCTCAGACGCATCTCATCAGGGATGGAGTTTAGCTGTGGTCTCAGTGCAGCCGACGGCAGACCTCTCTGCTGGGGCAACCCGGACTTCGGTGTCCGGATGGCTCCAGATATCGCCCTCCTAGAGCTCGACTCTGGTGTGAGCGCAACCTGCGGTATAGACGAAGAGAACGGCGCTATCTTCTGCTGGGGTGAAGACATCGCCGGCCAACTCGATCCACCGGACGGCGTCTTTACGACCCTCTCCATCGGTGGATACTTCGGGTGCGCCATAGATGATGCTCAAGCGCTGCGGTGCTGGGGCCTTGACCAATCCAATCAATTAGATCCGCCTGGTGGTCTGTTTCGCGCTGTCAGCGTCGGCGCATCCCACGCATGCGCCGTGACCACAGACGGCGCCGTTCGCTGTTGGGGAGCAGGTACCCCGGACTCTGTCTTCGGGTTTCCCAACCTAGGACAGGCGGCCCCTCCTTGAGTCCGCGTCTCTAGAAGATTATCTCAACGCCGCGACGGTAGAGCGCAGCCAGATCCATAGACATCGCCACAAACCAATGACTGACAGCCCCAAGCCAGAAAGAGCGATGGTGCAAGGCCAGTCCTCCGAGAACGAGGCCGGCGAGGATGGCGCCCAGCGTCTCAGGAAGCGGTTTACCTAGGTGACCGAGGACATACGGCATCACCATAAAGAAGAGTGACAGTCGCCCCAACTCCTTCGCGACCCCAAAGAGCAAGAAGCCACGCCAAAAGGCCTCGCCACTCACAAAGAAGACGAAGGACAAGACGCTATAGATCAGGAGCAGGTCGAGGGTCAGAGTGCCGTCGATCACGCCTTGTTTACACCAGGGGTATTTCCTTAAGAAGGCTGGGAGAGTCGAGGCATAGAACACCACCACCAACACCACACCTACGACCAGGATGCCGTAAATCCACCATTGCCGAGTCGCGTCTTTAAAGCCGTATCCGAAATCTCTGATACGGCCTCTGAGAAGCACCCAAATCACGAGGCACGGGAGTAAAATTCGAGCGAGCACACTAGACGCGACGAAGAAGTAATAGGGCACCATTCCTTGGTGCCCTCCCCAGGGAGGCCGTGACCCGAACCAGTACGCATAGCTCCCACGGCGACCATACAACCAGAAGACGCTCAAGAAGATGAGCATACTGAAGATCACCACCAAGGTCTGACAACTGAGGCGCCAAGGTGGCGTCTTACGGAGCCACCAAAGCAAACCGAAAAAGAGAGCCGCGCCTAGCCAAATCAAGCAGATAACTAACCGAGTTCTCCCCAGGCCATGTGACGCGAGAGCAATGGACACGGGCGTCCCTTTAATCGCGTACCAAGCGATGGACGCTGCCGCCGAATACAGCACCATACTGACGGCTATAGCCGGACTAAACGGGACCTTTTCATCCCGACCCAGCTCTGTCCAACTGTCTACTAAGCTTTGCAGATACGTACCCATTGGCTCCCTTGTGCATCGAAGCGCCTCTTCAGTCAACGTCCTCTCAAACGAAGAGACTCCTCGCAGGGGTAATCTGAGTCCAGCCTGCTCCGGACATAGGCGCCCCGCGAGTTCGACCGGTTCATATGCATTGTCACTGGCGCCCAGTATGCTAATACTCGCGACCGATCTAGGCTAAGGAGCGATCGATGAAGCGCACTCGAATCGTAGACGTGTTGAAGGGGAAGTACCCTCTCGACTCTGAGGTTACGCTGCAGGGTTGGGTGAGGACTCGCCGAGACTCGAAGGCTGGCTTGTCCTTCATTCATCTTCATGACGGCTCAGGCTTTGACCCAATTCAGCTGGTCGCAGACGCTGAGCTGGGAAACTACGCCGACGAGGTGCAGCGACTCTCCGCGGGCTGCTCAGTCCGCGTGACAGGACGCGTGGCGGAGTCGCAGGGTAAAGGACAGAGCGTCGAGATCCAGGTGAGCGCGATTGAAGTGATTGGGTGGGTTGAAGACCCCGAGACCTATCCCATGCAGCCGAAGCGCCACAGCATGGAGTTTCTGCGGGAGATGGCGCATCTGCGCCCACGTACGAACCTCATCGGCGCGGTCGCTCGAGTGCGCAACTGTCTATCTCAAGCGATTCACCGGTTCTTCCATGAGAACGGCTTTCTCTGGATCCACACACCGATCATTACAGGCGCCGACGCTGAAGGCGCGGGAGATCAGTTTAGGATCTCGACTCTGGATCTGATGAACTTGCCGATGACAGATCGCGGGGACGTCGACTTTTCACAGGACTTCTTTGGTAAAGAGACCCACTTGACCGTCTCTGGCCAATTGAACGTCGAAGCCTACTGTCTAGCGCTCAGCGATGTTTATACCTTTGGACCAACGTTCCGCGCGGAGAACTCCAACACTCGACGACATCTCGCGGAGTTTTGGATGGTCGAACCCGAGATCGCGTTCGCAGATCTGAACGATGACGCTGATCTGGCCGAGGCCTTCCTGAAGTATATCTACAAGGCGCTGCTCGAAGAGCGCGCTGACGACATGGCCTTCTTCGAGAAGCGCGTCGATAAGACCTGCGTAGAACGCTTGAACGCCCTCGTGACATCAGATTTCGCACGGCTGGATTATACGAAGGCGATCGAAGTCTTAGAGGCCGCTCCCGTCTCCTTTGACTACCCCGTCTCGTGGGGGATAGACCTTCAAGCGGAGCATGAACGTTATCTCTCCGAGAAGTATGTCGGTGGTCCCGTCGCTGTCGTGAATTATCCGAAGGACATCAAGGCCTTCTACATGCGTCTCAATGATGATGGCCGGACCGTCGCCGCCATGGATGTGCTCGCGCCCGGAATCGGTGAGCTGATCGGCGGTAGTCAGCGCGAAGATCGCCTCGACGTCCTCGATAAGCGTATCATCGCGATGGGAATGGAGCCTTCTGAGTACTGGTGGTATCGAGATCTACGTAAGTACGGGAGCGTGCCCCACGCCGGCTTTGGTTTAGGGTTCGAGCGAGCGATACAGTACGCCACGGGCGTGGACAATATTCGCGACGTCATCCCCTTTCCGCGAAGCCCGCGCAACGCGAGCTTCTAGGCACGCCCATCACCGGCGTACGCCCTATCCGTCTCAGCTCACGTCTTCTTAGGGCCGCGCTTCGACGGCCTCCGTCCCTTATCGGCTTTACCGCTCTTGGGCTCGCCGCGCAGCTGTATCTTCGGCGTGGCCTTCTTAGGTTTCTCAGCCTTCGGCTCCAGCTCACTCAAGAAGGCCGCCGCCTCCGCAGACTCTCCTTGTGATGGCTCGACGCTCTTGGATGACCCACCATCCGTGGGCCCAGCCCTCTTGGATGTCCGATAATCAGCCCGAGCCACCTCTCGGTGGAACGTGCCGGCCTCTATGGCTCGCGTGATCCGCCCCCAATATTGCTCCAAGACGATCAACCTCTGCACCAGATTGCGATGCTTGAAGCGTTGAACAGCGTCATTGCCTGGAAGAAACCTGCGTATATCTCGAGAGATCTCCTCCTTCGCCTTGATCGGGAGGCGTTTCTCTAAACCCGAAAAGTATCGCTCAAAGAGTACACGGACCTTTTCCAGACGGGCATGAAGTGCTTCAATGCGTTGCGTAGACATCTGGAGACTCCTTAGTTCGGGTGTCTATACATCGTTTAATCTAGTCTAACGTGGCGGTGAGCATCAAGGTCCCAATCTTGACGCCTAATGAGGGCGGTGCTAGCGTGCCAATCGGCTAAAAACAGGCCTATTTTAGGGTGGTTGGCGTGATTCAAGCGTTCGGTCAGAGGACAATGGTAGCGGTACTTCTCTTGGGCATCTCGATGTCTTTGGGTTGCCAAGTAGGGATGGAAGATCTCTCAAAATGGGAGCGCGTGACGAACGGGAAAGGCCGACTAGCGGCCTACCTCGCGGACAATGAACGCCCCCTGAATCTTCGCGTTCACGCTGCCGGCGTCTTGCTACGAATGCGCGCGTTAACGGAGATCATGGGCGTCATCAATGAGGCCCACGTTCAAGACCGAACTCGGCTGGTGCAATCCCTGGGTCACATGATCACCGAGTATCTGACCAAGGATAAGTATAACGAAGAGCAAAAGATGGTGGCCCTTGGGCTCGCCTATTATCTCTTCGAGTATGCCAATGACCTCAGCGGCCAGAACTACGACACTCCTCGTGACAAGAAGCTGGTGGAGACTGTCCTCGATTGGTCTTTAGAGCGTCTCAAGTTGTACAAGACAACTCCAAAGGGCCCGAGAACTCTGCAGCAGGTCATCACGGGCGCCGTTATGGCGCGACCCAAGATCGCGCTCCCTTTGGTCTACAACTTTTTGCGCAGCCCACCTGATGTCGAGAGATTCCTCATCGTGAATCAAACGCTTAACTCTCTGCGGGACCCCAAGGTCCACTCGATGCAGGCGCTCTACCTTCTAGAACAGGCAAAAAAGAATTATCCCAAGGTCGACCCCAACCTCGGCCTCGCGATGTTAGAGAACCGTAATGAGACTCTGCTGAGGTTCCTGCTCGACACCGCGCGGGACTACCGAGTACCCATTGAGACCCGCGAGCTTGGTCTCAAATCCGCCCGAATGATGAAGAAGAAGGCCCTACCCGGCCTGTATCGAATCTTGCGTACTGAGGATCCAAAACAAGACAATATCCCCCGCTTAAATGCCCTAGACCTCGTCTGGGATATCGGTGGAGCTGAGAGCCTCTCCGCCGCGCTGCAATCCTTACCGCCGACGGGTACGTATTGGCCAAAGGGAGTTGAGTTTCGCGCGCAGGTGTTCGAGTTCTGTGACAATAAGCTCAAGCCCGCTAAGGATTCGGTTCGCCCCATCCTAGAGAGCCTCGTGGATGATCCGAACTGGGTCACCAGGGTGTACGCCATGGAGTGCATTCTAAAGCTTTACGACGACTCCACCGTGCTTCTTGAGCCTCTTCTGACCGACGACCAGGTACTCCTGGGATGGGATGAGCACGGAGAGACCACGATCGGTGAATACGTAAAGGCGGCCACAGAAAAGACGAACTGACCATGGAGATCCTTGGTCTGCTCGCGGGGATCTTTCTCGCCCTCCTCATCACCATCATATTCTTTCAATCGACCTACAGTAACCAAAGGGATGGTCTCTACGAAGAGCCTGTCGGCTTGGTGAGACGACTGGCGTGCAGCCTCAATGGTGATCCAGACCATGATGAATCTGTGCAGAGACGAATCCTGGCTCTCGGCGCCGATGGTATTCCGGACCTTCTACTGGAGCTGAATCGCTCCCTCAACGATTGCGCCATTGAAGACGCAGCGAGAATCTCTCACCTGGAGGAGGTTATCGCGGACTTCGGGTTGGTCGGCTTACCGACGGTGGCCCGACAATTAGAGCGGGTCCCTGCGGGGACCCCCCTCGTGCCCCCTCTTCTCAGGATCATCGAACGCCTGGATCAGCCAGGCGCAAATAGCGTGGTTCGCTATGGATTAGCTAACCCAAGGTTTCTTCCGTTCCTACCGAGGTTTGCCGGAACTCTGCCGGCGAAGGCGCTCGCGAATCGCCTAGCCAATGGAGACTCCGAGCAGCTTGAGATCGACCTGACGGCGCTCGCGACAACGGTGTCGAGACGGCCTGAGGTGATCGACTATCTCTGGCATTCCGTAGGACCCCGAAGGCGATGCGCGATCCTCAATTGGCTCTCGCTGTGGCTGCCCGTTTGTAGACCGGAGGATGTGCTCCGAGGTCTAGAGGATGACGACGCGGCGGTTCGAGTCGGGGCCGCCAAGCTCGCGCGCCTTATGGTGGATCCTTGTCTTATTAAACCGCTCTCTCGGCTACTAGCAGACACCCCAGAGTGCCAAGCGGCGGCAGTGGAGGCCCTCAGAGCTCAAAACCTGGAGCAAGCATCTCCTGCCCTTGAGGAGGCCCTGGAGAGCTGCGTTCACTCGGCCGCGCTGGAGGCGCTCATCGGTCTGCTCCGCAGCCCGCGTCAGCAATCAAAGGTGAATTGGAAGGCCTCTCTGCATCTAGTTGAGCTCCTTGGGCGGCTGTTCCCCAGTTTTGATGATGATGACCTCACGCAGCTTGATGTGACGTGGCTCGCCGCAGTACTTGACGACACGGCAGGCCGCGAGCGAGCCCTCGTGCTACATCTGCTCGGCCTCAAGGCCGCAGGAGACCCACGGGCGAGAGAGAAGCTGATCCTCCTTGCGGGAGGTGGGGATGAGCAGGATCGCGTGATCGCGGTGAGCGCGCTCGCACAAGCAGGCGACACAACGTCGGCGGATCTGCTCGTTAACGTCGCGTGTTCAATGGAGTCATCGGACCATCTGACGACTTTACAAGAGACAGCCCAGCACATTGGTCCAGAGATTGTGCCTCGTCTGGCGAGACGCCTTCGTCCCAGCGCGGGAAAGCGAACGACCGACATCATCGCGATCCTGCGCTCTCTACCCTACGGGGGGGCGCTTCCGTCGCTGCTATTGGCCCTGGATGATGTACGAGACCCCCTCCTCGAATCTCACATGACCAGCACGTGCTATATCGGGATCCGAGGACCATCTGAGTCGTTGGAGAGCTCAATCAAGATGACAGAGCGAGGCCTGCTCATGCCATCCTTACGCTATTTGATGGTGCATGGCTCCCCTGAGGATCTCCCGACCATGCTCAATATATACGAGCAGCACCCAAGCCTTCGCGGTTTGGTGGCGAGCCTAATCGAGATGCAGGGGCGCGACGCGATCACGGCTCTGAGAGAGCGCATCGGTCGTGGAGGCGATGACCTCCTCTTGCTGACATTAGAGTGTCGTCTCGCGATTCTTGAGGCCTCTTATTCCGAGAGCTGAAAACGCGTTTCGTTCATGCCTTCTGCACATATGCGCAACTTTGGGCTGAATTCCAAACCCAATGCGTGCAGAATAGGCGGGTCAGGCAGAGACGCTGTGGGTACGCGTCGGATCACCAACGAGAGTATGGGATCGATTGCCATAGACGCATGTTCGCGTCAGCAGACAAGGGGGGGTTGGCGATGGGCCGCTCAGACTCACAAAGCGTAGATGAAGCTCACGCGAGGATCCTTAAGTGGATCCGCGTGACGCCGATTATCCGCATGCAAGGCCCTGGGGCACGCCCCGTAGTCCTGAAGCTAGAGTGTCTGCAACGGTCTGGATCCTTCAAACTCCGAGGCGCCATCAATAAGCTTATGGTCCTGGGAGAGAAAGCAGAGGAGGGAGTGGTGACCGCCAGCGGCGGAAACCATGGTCTTGGCGTCGCCTGGGCTGGCTGGCTTCTCGGGAGATCCGTCAATGTGTTTCTTCCGTCTTCTAGTCCGACCTTCAAGGTCGACATGATTGAGCGGACCAACGCACGCGTCACTAAGGTAGACGGAAATTACGCCGACGCTGAGCGCGCAGCGCGTGACGCTGCGGCGGAGCGAGGCCTACCGTATATTCACGCATATGACGATCCACAGGTCATCGCAGGCCAAGGGACCGTGATCCGTGAGTTTCTCTCTCAGGCCCCGGAAATTCAGACCGTGGTGACAGCGATAGGCGGAGGTGGTCTAGCGGCGGGAGCTGTTCTCGCGTCGGAGCATCGACGGGTTGTGGGTGTAGAACCACACGGAGCGGCGACCATGCATTCAGCCTTCGACCATGGAGGGCCCGTCACCATCAGTGACATTAACTCCATCGCGAAGGACTCATTGGGCGCGGCCCGAGCCGGCAAGCTCACCTACAAGATCTGCCGGGACGGTTTGGACCGCGTGGAGCTCATTGGCGATAAGTCACTGATTCGGGCTCAGAGATGGCTATGGGACCATCTCCGGATGATCTGTGAAATCGGCGCTTCCGCTGGTCTGGCCGCGATGACCGAGGGACGGTTCGACGACGATCCAGGTCCCATCGGGATCATCGTCTGCGGAGCGAACGTAGACCCCAGGAAGTTTATCCGCTGAGGTCCTCATTGCTCCCCGAGCGTCAGCGAAAGTTATTGCCAGGTGGGAGGGCGTCACTTCCGGGTAAAGAGAGCTCAGTAAAGCGCCTCCCTTTTACATTCCACACCCCTTGTTCATAAGCGATGGGCCCCTCAACCAATAAGAGAGGTGCACGCACTAAGAGGTTCCAATGAGCCTCGAACCCTTTGGGCGTGACGATCACATTAATGAAGCCACTCTCATCTTCGAGAGAGATGAACATGAACCCCTTGGCCGTCTCAGGTCTCTGCCTTGAGATCACCAGGCCCGCCACCTTCGCCCATTGACCGTTCCCAAGAGCTCTCAGACCCACCGCGGTGCTGACACCACGTCCAGTCAGATCTGTTCTTAAATATGACAGGGGGTGCGCTCCCGTCGTCATCCCCATAGTGCGGAAATCAGCGGCGGTCTCCTCAACGGGTGTCTGGGCTCTAAACTCCACGGATGGGTCATCTACCGGTCCGAGAGGTAACGTGCCTACCTGAGTATTTATCAGATGGAGAACTCTCCACACTGCAGCTCTCCGTCCGCCCGGGATAAAAGTATCAAAGGCTCCTGCCTCAGCTAAAGTCAGCCATGACTCTCTGGGTAAATCGACTCGCCTGATGACATCGGTGGCGTCCTGAAAAGGAGCCGCGCTTCGCGCCCGTTGGAGTCGACGTCTCAGCTCTGCACCGAGGCCGTTGACCTGACGTAACCCTAGGCGGACCTCATCCCCTTCGAACTGAGCCAGCCACTCGCTGCGATGTAAGCATGGAGGTAAGACTGACACCCCATGGCGCTGCGCATCTTTGATGAGACTCGAGATTGAGTAAAACCCCATCGGCTGCGCGTTGATGAGGGCGCAGAGAAACTCGGCAGGGTAAAAACATTTCAGCCACGCCGACGCGTAGACGAGTAAGGCGAAAGATGTACTGTGGCTCTCGGGAAAGCCATAGGTTGAGAATGACTCAATCTGCTGGATAATCCGTTCAGCGGACTCCGCCGAGATCTTGTTCTTGAGGAGTCCCTTGCGCAGCCTCGCCATCAGAGATGTGAGGTTTGGACGATGACGAGCGCTCCCGATCGCTCGACGGAGCGACTCAGACTCATCGAGGCTAAAGCCTGCCGCCTCAACCGCCAACCGCATCCCCTGCTCCTGAAATAACGGCACTCCGAGCGTGCGCCGCAGAATCGGCGCCAGCTTCGGATGAATCAAATCGATGGGCTCCTCTCCTCGCTTACGACGAATATATGGGTGCACCATATCTCCCTGCAGTGGACCCGGTCGAATGAGCGCGACCTGAATCGCTAACTCGTACAAGGTGCTCGGCCGTGTCCGAGGCAAGCTGTTCATCTGAGCGCGACTCTCGATCTGAAAGACACCAACCGTGTCTGCGCGGGCGATCATATCGTAGACCTCCTGTCGGTCAGGTAGGCTGTATAGATATGCAGGCAGGCCATAGCGTTTTCTCACTGACCTTAATCCTGCCGCGAGGACGCTCAACATCCCTAAACCAAGGAGGTCGAATTTCGGTAACGCGACGAGGTCTAGATCGTCCTTGTCCCATTGGATGATGGTCCTCCCCTCCATCGCAGCTGGCTCGATTGGACAGATCTCTGAGACGGGCCTCGTGCTCAAGACAAACCCACCGACATGGGTAGAGCGGTGCCTGGGGACTCCGTAAAGAGCGCGAACCACCTTGAGCAGAGTAGATAAGCGAGGACTCTCTGGATCAAACCCTGCCTCGATAACCCCTTCAGAGTCTAGCTCTCGAGTACGACGCGCTTGCTCTGCTAACCGGCCTCCCTCCTCATCGCTAAACCCTAAGACTCGCGCAGCGTCACGCACAGCGCTACGACCTCGAAAACAAGTGTGCACACAGACCATCGCTGCATAGCTACGGCCGTAACGCTCATAGACAAACTGAATGACCTCTTCGCGACGATTATGCTCAATATCTAGATCTATATCGGGGTAGCCCTCCCGAGCGTCGGAGAGGAATCGTTCAAAAAGTAGATCGTACCGAATCGGATCAACCGCAGTGATCCCGAGGCAATAACAGACCGCAGAGTTCGCCGCCGACCCTCGCCCCTGAACGAGGATCTCCGCTGTACGCGCGAACTCAACAATCTCCCACATAATCAGGAAATACCCAGCGAGGCCTCGACGCTGAATCAGGCTCAGCTCTTTGTCGAGCTGCTCTCTATGCCAAAGAGTCATCCCCGCTCCCCATCTATCGCGTGCCCCTGCGTGAGTTAAATCTCGTAAATACTCATCAACGTTGGCGAAGGGCGAAGGCACTGAGATACACGGCAAAGGAGCATCGAGATGATGGAGCCGAAAGTTGCATTGTTCGGAGAGCTGAACGCTCGCCCTGATCCCATCGAGATTATGGCGCCATCGTTCAGAGATCACCTGAGGTGACTTGAGGTACCACTCCGCGTTTGGACGTAATATTCGTCCAGCTTCATCCAGCGTCTGGTTATGACGAAGGCAGGTCATCACGTCGTGTAGAGTGCGCTCAGCCACGGTCGCATAGTGTACATTATTCGTGACGACCCAGGGGGCTCCCACATGCTCTGCGAGGTTGATCAGGCCCTCTGCTAATCGGGCTTCTTCAGGTAGGCCGTGATCCATCACCTCGATGGCGAAATGCTGGCCAAAGATCTCCTTGAGCCTCCCCGAGGCCCTCCGAGCCCCAATGACGTCGCCACGAGAGAGCGCCAGAGAGACCTCTCCCCGCGGGCAACCACTTAAACACAGCAGCCCATCTCGGTGAGACTCAAGCTGTTCGATCGTCACTCGGGGCCTGCCACGTGGAAGCGCTGAACGACCCAAAGTGACGATCTGACTCAGGTTTGCATATCCCTTCGCGGTCCTCGCCAGGAGGGTCAGGTGACGATCAGCGTCCATGTGCTCGATCGTCGCTTCAAGGCCGATAATGGCAGGAAAATCACCTAACTCTCTGGCCTTGAAAGCGAACCTCACCGCACCACCTAGATCATCATGATCCGTCAACGCGAGTCCCGATAAACCAAGCTCAACGGCCCTCTCTACAAGGCGTTCAGGCAGAGACGCACCATCGAGTAATGAGAATGCGCTATGACAATGTAATTCTGCGTACTCAGCGGTCACGACCACACCATCAATCAAACCAGCCTTGTAATGACCAGTCACCGCTCAAGGCGTCTCGGCGAATCCAGAGCACCTCATGGGATCTCAAGGCCGCTCGATAATCCTCATATGCATACTGATCTGACCCCCACCACT
>CALELH010000049.1 GCA_937902595.1 uncultured Myxococcales bacterium | reverse complement strand
GGGCTCCTCCGCTGCACCGGACCGGCCTACGACCGTTCTCCAGGCGCGGCCAGAGGCACATAACCCCTGCAGAATCGCGGCCGCGTCTTCGGTAGCCGCGACCTCGCAGAGCCGATGCCCATTCACCGTCTCCCAAATCTCTCCGACGACTGGGTCCATCGCTTTCGTCCAAACCAAGCTCATGAGAGCACCACTCCGGGTTTGAAGATATCCATGGGGTCCATGGTCTTCTTCAGAGCCAGAAACAGTCCGGCGTTCACATCTCTAGTCCCATCGAGGTGGTCAAGCTGAGGCGGGTCGGACATCAGGGGCGAGGCGACGGTCGCTCCTGCGCTCTGAGCCGCCTGAAAGGCCGCACTCCAGGCGGCGGCATATACGCGTTGCCGTTTCTCGCTGCTGTTCGGGCGGGCGGCCATCGTAAAACGAATGGAGCATCCCCCTGGATACGCGTGACTAAAGTGAGCCATCACGACCACATGACGCCGCACCGCTTTGCGAACGGCGTCATAGACCACCCCGACCCGATCCCAGGACGCCGCGACCTCTATTGTGTCGAAGCACGCGTTCATCTCAAGGGGCTCGCTTTGCTTATCACGTAAGTTATCCAGGTGTTCGAGCCACGCCATGCCCGGCTTCTCTCCCTGATCCAGGCCTCCCAAAGCCCAAGCGTGCTCAGCGATCAGGGCGTCTGTCTCCTCGGCCTCTGCTCCGCTACCTTCAGCAACGGTGACGAGCAGAACAGGCCCGCCCCAGCGCTTACTGGCCCACTTCGCGAGCATGGCGGTACCTAGAGCTTTCCGAAGCACGATCCCCTTAGCTGCGCTCGATCCGGATAGAAGAGACTTAAGCGCCCCCACGCCACTGGGCGTTTCTTCAGGACCGTCGATCCCCATAAGTCGCGTATCGAGGACGTCGTACAACCTCAGGACTGCAGGCCGAAGGCCATCTTGCATAGTGCGTCGCATGACCTCTACACCCGCTGCGACGGTCGGCAATAGCCAGCCGCGGGGCACTCGATGGCTGGGGACGGGGTGAATCAATAGGGTAACCGCTGTGATGATCCCGAGGGTGCCCTCACTACCAATGATGATCTGTGCCCAATCGAGCCCGGCGCTGGGAGCAGGTGTGGTGCGGATGGCTCCATCAGCCCCAACGAACTCCAGCTCCACGACCATATCTGAGATCTTGCCGTAACGACTACTACACTGACCTGCAGAGCGAGTCGCGATCCAACCGCCGACGCTGGAACTCAACTGTAGGAACGGGAAATGTCCCAAGGTGACCCCCTGCGCATCAAGAGCTTGCTCAAAGGCTTTGCCCGTAAGACCAGCCTCGACTTCAACGCGCCTGCGACCAACATCGAGGTCCCGAATCGCGTTCATTCGCTTGAGGTCTATTATCACGTAAGGTCGATGGGACTTGAGCTCGCCTGCTCGTCCGTTGCCATTACCAAAAGGTACGATCGCGACCCCTGAATCAGAGCAGATCTCAACAACTCGAGCGACCTCCTGAACGCCGGCAGGGAGCACGACCGCGAGCGCTTTCTGCCCATGGTCTTGAGGCGATGCGCCACGACCCCCAAGAGCGCTCAGGCGTCGGGCGTACCGAGGGCTCTCCATCTCTGAGATAGAGACCCCATCGACACCAACGACCTCAATCAAGGCCTGAATGAACATGTCGTTCATGGAATTCATGCCCCCGCTTAGCCCGCGGGCGAGTGCGAATCAAGCGCAATGCGTATTGCCCTGTCCACCATCAACAGTTTCGTCATATGGTGAACACCATGCGGACGCTGATACTCATGGTGATGCTCTTATCTGTATGGCCAGCCACGGCAGCCCCGATTAAACCGGACAGCTTCGATCCGCTTCTAGACAGAGCTCCAGGCGAAGGGCCGGCCCCTCGGTATGCTGCGCCGCGAGGTGCAGGGAGCGGCTTTACGGTCTCCGGTCATGCCGGTATCTATGCGGGATCTGTTAAGAGCTATCTGACCGAAGAACTCAGTACACTCTTGGAAGGGGCCCGGCCGAGCTTCGGCTTTGGCCTCGGTGTTCGATTAGATTCCCCTATTGAGCTGGGCCTGGATCTAGATCTAGGTCTAGGGAGCACCTTTGCGCCAGAGACAGGCGTAAACATCGCGAGTCTCGATATCCTGATCGAACCTCGTGTTTTGGCCCATTGGTATGAGTCCTGGCCGGCTGGGGCGTACGCCGGGATAGGTGCTCTGGCGGTTCTCTTCGACATCGGCGAGGCTGGTATCAGCCAAGCTGGCGTTGGCCCCTCGATCCTTCTCGGAATCTTGAGGAGGGCGGGACCACACAGTCTATTCTTTCTAGAGGTCGGAGCGACCTACTTCTACGACGCTTTCGCCTACGAAGTGACGACCCAGCCAGTACAGAGACCGGATGGCTCCATCGAACAGGTCACCGGCAAGGACGATGGTGCATGGTTCACTATCTTCCGGATTACTCTCGGCTACCGACTGACCTCTTTCTGACCGTCTCAACTCGACTCCTCTCGACTTCGATGCTCCCCCCTAATCCTAACCCACAGCGCGGCGGTCAAAGGGACGCGAAGACCAGTGGCCCGGCCTTTACATGGGCCACTGGACTCCAACGTTGCCGATAACCACCCGGGCAGGGGCACCTATCAGGGGGACGACGGACTGATTTCACAGCCCGTGGGCTTAGCCCGCACGCAGCGCGACGCTCTCGTCATGTGGAGACTCTCAACGAGCGTCTACCACAAAAGGTCGCGCGGCCTGCGAGACAAGCCCACGACGAACATCTGATCGGGGCGACATCTCCAGTCCTGATGAGTGGGCCGGCAACCTTCCTCAACTGGAAAGTAGCCCTGCCTTCACCAACCATTCACTGGTTGTCGCCCCGTCCCCACCTAAGGCGGGGCCGGATGCTCATCGAGGCCCGCGGACGCCGTTACGTCCACGGTCTCGCCATCACTTAGCCAAAGGCCTGGGTGATGTTTGCTGCCTCTATGTCCTCTGCTGGAGCGAGCTGGCTATAGACCCGCACACTCTCTACAGACTCCAGACCGAGGACCTCCGCGAGTCCCACCAGGTCTCTCGTCTTGGTCCAATGGGCCAAGGCGAAAGTGTGGCGCAATCGCTGAGGTGTCGCGTCGACCCTAGAGAAGGTCGCGTGCTTTCGCACCACTCGCTGCACCCCGTTGATACTGAGTCTCCCTCGCTCTCCGACAAAGAGCGGCCATTCGGCTGGGGAACCAGAGCACCCATACGGCATCGGCGACAGCGGCACCGACCTCAACGCTGGGACAATCGTCGCGTCAGGTGGAGCCACAAAGTCCGTTGGTGGCCAGCCACCAGTCGCAGGGAGAACAATCTCCCCATCGTCCGGAAGCTCGAGCAACCCTCGCTCTCCTAAGCTCCAAGCCAGCTTTCGAGCGGCTCGAGTTGGGAGCGGAACAACCCGCATGCGTCCGGCCCGAACAGAGAGCTCGCCTCGAGCGAAGTTGACGTCACCGACATCTAATTCGACCAGCTCGCTAATCCTTACTCCGCTGTCGAGAAGCACATAGACTATCGCCTGGTCACGCAAGCAGCCTCGCTGGTCTACGTGACTCAAGAGATGGTGTACATCCTCAGGAGCGAGGACCTTCGTTCCTCTCTGGGCTCTCCTCAACTTCGCCTCAGCACGAATCGCCTCGGTGGTCACTTCGTCAATGGTCTGTCGACCAGAGAGCCAACCTACGTAGCTGCGTACAAAGGCGAGACGTCGAAGAATCGTTGACGGGCTGCGCCCCTTATTCTCTGCCTCAAGCCTCCAGCCGGAGACGACGTCCGCGTCGAGCATCGTCGCCTCAAAAGGACTGCTTGAATTCCTCCTGTACCAGATAGTCAAATCCTGCCAGTCCGAGCGATAAGACCTCACTGTGGAGTCGCGTCGCCCGCGGAAGGTTAGCCAGGAGAGGAAGTCCGCGAATCGAGAACACTCCTCATCTGTGGCAAAACGATTAACTATTTGCATGTAACCTCCTAGCCCTGTTTCTTTCATTCACCGTGCGGGCAGGATTGCTCGCACGGCTCAGATTTACTCACCAAAGGTCCCTAGGGGACTGTCACTTACTGGAGAAGGGACAGAGCCTGCTGTGGGACCTGGTTGGCCTGGGCGAGGATGGTCGTCGCGGCCTGAGTCAGCACCTGGTTCCTGGCGAGCGCCGCCGACTCTGCTGCGAAGTCAGCGTCGAGG